>CAMZKE010000057.1 GCA_947311115.1 uncultured Bacteroidales bacterium
CTTATACTTCGTTGCAAACCATTTGCAGTATTCATATACAGCGGCATGGTTCGTCGCCTCATCTCAGAAAAAGAAAAACGCATGAATAATCCGACTTTTTTAATATATTTTAATCTGTTTGGGTTTAATTCCCGTCCCTTGGGACGTATAAAAGAATAGTATTCCAAAACGATACCTCGTCCGCTTGCGGCGAGGAGATTCATTGTTTTATATTATTATAATAACCAAGCTAACCCAATTGATAATTGAAAATATTGTATTCCATTATAACCATATTTCTGGTAAGTAATGTAATTATATTTTCCTGCTATTTGCATTCCTGCTTCGGCATCTTTTCCAAAAGGTATAAATATTCCAATTTCAGGAGCAAATTGAAACTGCCATGTTTGGTCAGAAATAAGTAAGGTTCCCACTTGTTTTTCTAATTTAGAATATACTGTACCAACATTTATACCAGTATATGGTTTTATCCAGAACTCCGGCATAAAATAATAATTTGCACTTACTAATATAGGAAAGTTGTAATAATAATTTGATATACTTGTTGTTATTGCACCATCTTCAAATTGGTATGTGTCTCTGTTTTTAAGTTCGTAAAAACCTAACCAACTCATAGAGCCTCCTACAGAAATGTTTTTTGTTACAAATTTCTTTCCTTCTAATAAAAAACTACGATAACTAGGATTGCTAATGTTTTCTTTAAGCTTTCCAATAGGAAAAGATGGAGCGTAATTGATAGAGAAAAAACCATTAGGCTGATTTATGTACGAATCGTTAGCTTCTTGCGAAAAAGCATTTAACGAAACTATTATTGTTAAAATTATAAATATATTTTTCATTTTTTTTATTTTGAAGTGTGAATGTATGGTGATTGATTAAACGATTCATCAATACCTCTATTGAAACGGTCAACATTATAATCGTCATAATCAGACACAGTACCGTTAATAAACGATTGCCATCTGTATTTTAATTCAGGTATTGAGTCTGGTGGAGTGTCTGCTATTTCGTCATCAGTTTTACCGTCCATAAAGTTATAAAAATCTCTAAGCGAGTTTCCATCAATCATTTCTGTCATAATTGTACCTGTTTCGTATGTGTACGAACCATATCCCCAGTAAGGGTAGTATGGGTAGTAACCACCCCAATAACCACCATAATAATCGGTTCCGTTTACATTTTGGTTAGTATTGATTGATTTGTAATAGCCGTAGTCCCAGCCCCAGCCCCAGTATCCGCCCCAGCCGTACCACCAACCGGGGTATCCAACATAAGAGGTGTTTTGAACAAGAGATAAAACAATGTTTACTCCAAAATCGGCATCTTTTAAATCGGTTACTTGTTGATAGCCTTGTGCTATAAATTTAGAGCGTATAGATTCTCTAATTTTAGGACCATTCCCTTTTGGACTCCAGAATTTTTTCAATTCATCATCTGTTATATAATCTGATATTACACCTACAGAATCCCGAATAATAAATGTTTTGTATGTTTGGAAATTTTCTGTGGGACTTTTCTCAAAATCGGTATCGTAATAAGTAAGAGTTACATCATAATCATCAGTATTTCCTGTGTTTAAATCTTTAAAACACGAAGAAAATATAAGACTAACTGTACTTATTAAAAGTAAAAATTTAATTCTTTTCATCATTTATATTCTTTTTATTTTTCACAAAAATAGGATTTTTCTCTTAAATAAAAATAAATTAAGTACTATTATACTTAATTCAAGCAGGCTTATATTTTATTTTTATAATTTAGCTGTAAATTTTATTCTTATGATGTCTAATTTATTTAAGCTTTTAATAATTCTTTTTATGGCAATTTTTACAGGATGTTCATATAATAGTTCGTTTTATTATACAAAATCGGAGTATAACGAAATACAAAATATTGATTACGAAGATGTTTATTTGGTGAATAATGATGGTATTAAACTTAATGCTGTATATATGCAACCAAAAGGTAGAATAAAAGGCTCGGTTTTATTAATTCATGGAAATGGAGGGAATGTATCGGGGTGGATTTATTCGATTAAACCATTGGTTGATGCAGGATATCGTGCTATTGTTTTTGACTATCATGGTTATGGTAAGTCGGAAGGGAAACCAAATCATAAAAATGTAGTTACTGATGCTGAACTGTTTCTTAACTATTTGATTAAAAGAGCTAATAAAGATGAAAAACTTGTGATATGGGGATGTTCTCTTGGCGGAAACTTATCTGTAAATATTGCAGAGCGTAATCAAGATAAGGTTTATGCACTTATTGATGAAGCGGGATTTAGTTCGCACAGCGATATTGCTGTAGCAATGATGCCGTGGTTTATAAAACCTTTTGCACGATTAACTGTTGCAGCTCCTTATTCATCAAAAAAGATAATTAAAAAGCTGAAAATACCGGTATTGATTATTCACAGTATTGAGGACGAAACTGTTCCTTTTAGAATGGGAGTGAAGGTGTTTAATAATGCTAATGAGCCAAAAGAGTTTTGGAAAATTAAGGGTAAGCATTGCTACGCAATTACCGATTATAAGAAAGAATTTATTACTAAATTAGATTCGTTAATTGGGCTGAAATAAATAAAACTCTCAACAATAGTTTGTTGAGAGCTTTATTGTATTATCATAAAAATCATATTAACCTGCATTATTCATAGAATTCAATATCACTACGTATAATCTGTTTGTAAACAGTCGGTTATCGCAAAACCCAAATCGCCAAAATTTGGGTGATTATATTTTTCAATATACATTTTTCTTTTCCTGATACTTTGTTGCAAACCATTTGCAGTATTCATATACAGGGGCATGGTTCGTCGCCTCATCTTTAAAAATAAAAACGCATGAATAATCAGGGTTAAATCTGTGTCTAATTATTAGAAGTAAAAACGGATAATTAGATATTATTTTGTACTTGTAGTATCAGTTTCTTCGGTATATCCAAGATTTGTAAATTTACCCGATGCTACGGTAAAACCATCAGTAAGGTCAGATGTGTTTACAACATCAAAATTAAATGTACCGGATATTTTCTTTTCGGTAGTGTTAACTTCTGTAATTTCTACTGTACCTTTATTACTAATATATTGCCCGGATTTAGGTTTCCATACGCAACCAACCTGTGCACTTAGCGAATCAATAGAAGTTGATGAGGTGTAAGTGCCTTTTTGGTCGCCTTTTACAGTTACCGATAAAATTTTACCATCAGTATCTGTGCCAACAATTACAAATATGTTTGTGTTTGGGTAATGTTTGGTTACTCTTGTTAAAGCACTCCAAGCAGTATCGTTTACTGTGGCTGTCATTGATGCGGAAGATACATAAGTGGAGATTTCTTCGGCATCTTCTTTTTTACATGAGAAAATAGTAATAACTATTGCCAAACTTGTTAAAATTAATAAATGTTTTTTCATTTTAATTATATTTTTATGTTTGAGAAGCAAAAGTAAATATTATATTTGAATTAGATAAAGTTATTATCAATAATTACAGTCAGCTGCCGCCACCAACATATTTTACTTCACCTGGAGTTTTTACGTGTTTAAATGCTTTGCTCTCTACGTAAGAGTATAAAAATTTAATTTCATCGTTTACCGGTTTGTAGTTTTCTTTACTTTTAGCTTTGTATATTGTGTATTTTTTATTTTTATCTTTATTTAAATAAAGAAGTAGTTTAGTTCCTTTTTTGTAGTTATTATTATCAACCTTAACTAAATAGGTTTTATGTACTTTCCCTTTGTAAATTTGTACTGCTTCAAACTCGCAAAATAATCCCAAATTCCCAACTTCTCGTATATCAATAAGTTTAGCGGTTATAATTGTGTTTGCTTTATTGTAATCATCAATAATTTCTTTCTCGTTTATTTTTGTTTGAGAAAAAACAGAAATAAATATTAGTAAAAAGTATGTCATTTTTTTATTAAATATTGAGCTATAAAGGTATATGATTTTATTTGGTTTTTTATATTATTATGAAAAATATTCACACTCTTGAAGTTAAATATTTGCAAATTTATTTATAAACTTTTGTGTGAATAACTTTTTTATTTCTTTGTTTGTTTATTGTTGTTATAGCTGTTTTGTAAAAGTACTTTTGTGATAGCAATGAATAAAGATAAAATAGACATAAATAAGCATATTTCGGAATTGTTGTATTCTTACGATTGTGTTATTCTGCCTGATTTTGGAGGGTTTATAACAAATTATAAGCCTGCAAGTTTGTCTGATGATGGTAAATTTATAATTCCACCATCGAAGGCTATTTCATTTAATAAAAATTTAAGCAAAAACGATGGTTTATTAATTAATTTTATTGCAGAAAAAAACAATATAGATTATAGCAAATCAAAACAATATGTAGCCGATTTTGTTACCGATGTTTTTTTTAAACTTGATAGTAACAAGAAATTTGTTTTTGATAAAATAGGAGAGTTTGTTTTCGATAAATCGTTAAATTTAATTTTTGAGCCATATACAACCGAAAATTATTTGTCGGATTCGTTTGGGTTATCTGCAATTAATTTTCCTGTACTCGATAGTAGTGTACAAAAAAGTATATCGGATAATGGAGGCTTAAAAAAGCTTTTATTAAGTTCTACGGCAAAGAAAATTTATTTAGTAATTCCTATAATAATATTATTATCAATAGTATCGGTTAAAACCAATTTGTTAAATAATTTTTCGTTAAACACATCATCAATAACAAGTGTTGAAACAGGTTTGTCTAATAATAAAAAATCGGATAATATTGTTGAACGCAAAATTGATTCGATGACAAAAAAAGAAAATGCTCTTTTTTATAAAGAACCTGAGTTTGTTATACCAAAACATTACGATTCGTTGGTAATTCAAATAATGGATACTGAGGCAAGTGCAAATTTGATTGCTGATAATGTTAAAATAGAAGATACTAAAACCGTATTATCTGTTAAAGCCGAAGTTAAAAAAGAATCATCAAAAAAAGAAATTGTAAAAGGTAAATATATATTAGTTTCGGGTAGTTATAAAAATATTAATCGTGCTAAAAAACGTATTGAAAAGTTAGAAAAACAAGGTTTTTCTCCTGAAATAATTAAGTATAAAGGTGGTTACAGAATATCAGTAGCATCGTACAACGATAAAATTTTAGCAAAAAAAGAAGCTAAAAGGTTTAAGAAACAGGGTGTTAAATCTTGGGTTGCTTCTCGGTAATTAAGGTTTCTATATAAAGTTTTATTTATATGTTATTAAACGAAATTCAAATCTCAGATTTATAATACTGTATCTGTTTTTACTCCCAACTTCTATATATTAAACTACCTTTTTTATCGTCTTTAATAATACGTAAATTAGTGGCTATTTCGTCTTGCAGTTCATCAACATGTGAAATAATTCCGACAATTCGGTTTTCTTTTCTAAGCGATTTTATTGCATCAAAAACCAAACGTAACGATTCCTCATCTTGAGTACCAAAACCTTCATCTAAAAAGAAAAAGTTTTGGTCTGATTTGTTTAACTTTTGTACACTACCAGCTAATGCTAAAGCAAGCGATAATGAAGCCTGAAACGTTTGTCCTCCTGATAATGTTTTCACACTTCGGCGTTTGCCATCGTTTAAATAATCAATAACATCGAAGTTGTTATTTTTGCCAAGAACTAAGCTTAAACTTTGCTTTGTTAATTTATGAAAACGTAGGTTTGCATAATCAATAAGTTGTTGCAAATATACAGCCGAAACATATTGCACAAAGCCTTGAGCTTTAAATAATTTAGATAAAACCTTTATATCTTCTCGCCTAAGTTCTTTTTCTTTAAGTTGTTTTTCTAGTTGTTGTTTTTGTTTTAAATCAGCCATTAGCTTATTTATTGTACTTTGAAGCCCTCCAATTTTTGAAGTTATTTCTTCAATTTTTTTTGATATTTCTTCAATTTCAGATTTTAGACTATTGTATTTTTGCTGATTAAATTGTTTGTTTTTTGTTTGCTTTATTAAATTATCAACAATTGATTTGGCCGAGTTTAGATTCAAAAAGTATTTGTCAATCTTTTGTTTTTCTTTTACAATATCAAAATTTTGTGATAAAATGGTTATTACAAGTTTAATATCATTGAAATCCGATTGTTTTAGTTTGTTGTTAATATCTTTATCAATTATATTTATTTCAGCAGTAATTTCTACCAATTGCTTTTTATGTTCATTTAACGAGCTTGTTGTTTTTGCTTCGGATATTTTTAAATCATCAATTTTTTCGACAAGTGTATTGTAGTTTTCTTCAACTTGTTTAATTTTAGTATTTAGTGAGTTTTGCTCGGTTTTTAATTCTGCAATAGTTTTATTTTTGTACAAATTAATATTAATAGTTTTTATTTGCGATTGAAGAGTTTTTTTATTTGATTCAACTTCTGTTTTAATGTTGTTTAGTTTGTTTATTTGTTCTTTTTTAAATGAAAGCTCTTCGGTTAATTTATTTTGTTTATTTGTGTGGTTATCAAGTTGTTTTCGTTGCGATTTTAATAGTTTTATTGTTTTGTCTGCATCAATAAAATCGGTAATTAATTTAGCTTTTTCGCTAATGCTATAATTGTCAGATTTAAAAGTGTTTATAAATATTTTATATTCTTTATTTTTAGCGGTAAGTTGTTCGTTTATTTCGTTAATGTTTTTTGTTTCTGCATTAATTTTTGTTTCTAAAATATTAAATTCGTTAATATATTCACGTATAGATGCAATAAATTTTTCACCATTAGATGTTTGAGTTTGTAGTTTGGTAAGTTCGGCATCGATACTCTCAATATTTATTGGGTTTGGGTGCTCGGTTGAACCACAAACAGGGCAAGCTGTACCGGCTTTTAAATTTGCCGAAAATTCTTTTAATTTTTGTTTTATTATTAGTTCGTCTCTTTTGTTTTTTGCTTGCAAAAGTTTTTCTTCAAATTCGTTTATTTTTAAAATTAATAATTTAACAAGCTCATTTATAGGTTTCTCAAAATTAATATTTAATTTGTTTTGCTTGTCTTTAACAATTATGTTTTGCTTGTTGCTATTAAGCGAATTTAAAGTTTTTTGTTTTGTCTGTAAATTTGCTTTTAAGCTGTTTATTTCAGCTTCTAAGTTATCTTTTTTATTAAACCATTCTTTTAATTTTGCAAGTTTGGTTAAATCTTTTTCGTCTTTTTCGGTTTCTTTTATTTGTGTTTTTATTGATGAAATATTATTATCTATACTTTTTTTATTTTCTGCAATAATTTTAAGTTTGCGTTGTTCATTTTCTAATTTTTTTTCAACTTTTAAAATATTATCATTTAATTCGTTTATTGTTATTAGTTTTCCTATTTCTTCAACTATTGCTTTGTATTTATCAATATTATTAAACTCAACTTTTGTTTTCTCGAAAAGTTTGTTGCTCTCGCTTATCGATTTCTTAATCTTTTCAAGTTTTGAGTTTAGCTCTAATATTGTTTTATTAATTTCCTTATTTTTATTTTCGTTTGTTTTTTTATTATCTAATAGAGGTTTAAAATGTGTTAAGCAATATTCAAATTGTTTTATTTTAGTTTCTGATTTCTCGAAATTTTCTTTTTGAGAATTTAAATTATTAAATTTCTCAGTAGCTTGTTTTAGTTCTTCAAATATGGCTTTTATTTTTTCAATTTCTTTAAACTCAATGTTCTTTTTATCGAATAGTTCTGATAGTGTTTTCTTTTCTTTTGTTGCTTCGGTTAAAAGTTGCTTGTTTTTATTAATCTCTTCATTGTTAGTTTCTTTAAATTGTTCAAGTTGTCCTGTTAAATTATCAATTTGCGAATTATTTTCTTTATCAATGCTACCAACTTTATGTGATAAATCAAATTTATTTAAGTTGAAAATTTCTTTTAACATATTTGTACGGTCTTTATCGCCAAGTTGTAAAAATTCCATAAATTTTCCTTGAGGGATAATAATTGTACGTTTAAAGTTTTCGTAAGATAGTTCTATAATTTCTTCTGCTTTATATTCTCCTGCTACCCATTTATCATCAATAAATTTGTATTGTTTTTTTATGAGGGTACCTACATCTTCAAAATTCTTTGAATTTCGTTTTCCCGATACGGTAAATCTGTATTTTTCGTTTTTGCTACTTAAAAATTCAAAATCGATAAGTAAAGTATTCGATTTTAAATTCATTAGATTGTAGCTTATACTGTCTCGTTTGTTCATTTTCTCCATTTGTCCATAAAGAGCGTAGGTAATAGCTTCTAATATCGATGATTTACCACTTCCAACGCTTCCGAAAATTCCGAATATTTGGTCGTTAAGTAAATTATCAAACTCAATAGTTTGCTCTTTTTGGTATGAGAAAATTCCTTGTATTGTAAGTTTTGTTGGTAGCATTGTTTTAGTATTGAGTTATTTAGCTTGTATTTCTTTAAACAAATTCATAATTCTTTCGTTTGGCTCTTGTCCTTCCTTATGCTTAAAATACTGTTTAAACAACGGGGTGATATCTTGTTTTAAATCAATTGTATTTGTGCCATTTTCGCCTGTATTTTTATTTTTTATTTCCGGAATTATTGAAATTATACCCGGGTGAGCTTCATATAATCTTTGTCTATCTGGCGATGCTAAATAATTATCGGCAACAATTGTAAGTTCAATTAAATAGTTTTGGTTTTCTTTTAACCATAAAATTGCATTATCAATATCGGTAAATTTTTTGCGTAAAAGTTTTTTTCCTTCTTGCAATGTAATTTTCTTAATATCAACTTCTTTGTTAGCTTCTGCATTAATAATTACTGCAAATTTTTCTTGATTTGCTTCGGCAAAGCTATATGCAATTGGTGTTCCGCAATAAATTGTTGGTGATGTACTTCCTTTTACTTCTTGATACCTGTGTAAATGCCCAAGTGCAGTATATTGAATTTGTTTAGGTATTGAGTTTGAATATATTGTTTGAGCACCTCCTACATATAAAATTGTTTTTTCATCATCAAATTCGTCAGTTGCCTTTTCGCCTTCTTTTACAAAAAAATGATGACTTGTAAGGATGTTCACTCCTTTTTTATCGCAATATTTATCAGCTAAATACTGCCATTTTTCTTTTAAAATATCTCGTAGCTCTTGTTCTTGATTTTCTATTTCGAAAAATGTTTTTAATCGTTGTTCGTTGGCGTAAGGTGTTGTAATAATTCTTAAAGCAGTGCTGTTATTTGGTAATAAAAACTCAGCAAATCCTTCATCAGTTTTAGTAATTTTTAAACCACTTTCAAGTTCTAATTCTTTAAGTTTTGTATTTGGATATCCGATAAGAAAAATACCATTTTCTTTTGCAAGCGGGTCAGGTGCTTCAATCCTATCAGGCGAATCGTGATTGCCTGCTATGGCAATAATTGGTACACTTGCGTTTTTCGATAATCGTTTAACTGTTTTGTAAAATAGTTCTAATGCTTCGATTGGCGGGTTGTATGTATCAAAAATATCGCCTGCAATTATTACTGCGTTTATTTTTTCATTTTCTGCAATTTCGCATATCTCATTCATTACAAGCTCTTGTTCGGGTAAGCGTGAAAAACCTTCAAGTTTTTTTCCTAAATGCCAGTCGGAAGTATGTAGTATTTTCATAATTTTATTAATTATTTTTTTTGATAATGCAAGGTAATAAATTTTAGCGTCAAAATTGGTCGTAATTTATTTTTTTAATCTGTTTGGGTTTAATTTCCCGTCCCTTTGGACGTTAAATGAATAGAATTCTAAAGCGACACTTCGTTCGCTTACAGCGATAAGATTCTTTTAAAAACTTTTTCAATTATCTAATCTAATTAAGTAAAAAAATATTTACTTTCGTATTTAAATTTATTCTAAATAAAGATATTGATGTCTGAAGATAACAAATGTATTCATTGTGGTGCTGATTGCGGTAAATCGCCTATAGTGTGGAATAATATGAAATTTTGTTGTAACGGTTGTAAAACTGTTTATCAGTTGTTAAACGAGAATAAATTATACTCTTATTACAATTTAGAAGAAAATCCCGGAATAAAAATAGATACCGTTGATGTCGGAAACAAATACGAATATCTAGATAACGAAGATGTTCAAGAAAAATTATTTGTTTTTAAAGAAGGTAATATAGTAAAAGTTAAGTTTAAAGTTCCTGTAATTCATTGTGCTGCTTGTATTTGGCTTTTAGAGCATTTAAACACATTAAATAAAGGAATTAATAATTCAACAGTACATTTTGTAAAAAAAGAGGTGAGTATAACTTTCGATAAATCGGAAATTTCGTTAAGGCAAGTTGTTGAGTTAATGGCATCAATACATTATGTGCCTGAAATTTCGTTAGATTCGCTTGAAGATAAAGGTGAAAAGAAATCGGATAAAAAACTACTTGCAAAAATAGGTACGGCAGGTTTTGTTTTCGGAAATGTTATGCTTTATAGTTTACCTGATTATTTTAATGGTGGCGAGCCTTTACCCGGTAATTTAAACGCGTTTTTAGGATATTTAAGTTTTATATTAACCATTCCTGTAGTTTTTTATAGCGGAAACGATTATATTATATCAGCGTATAAAAATCTTAAAAAACGGGTTGTAAATATTGATTTGCCAATTGCTTTAGGAGTAATAGTTTTATTTTTAACTACTGCTTACGAGGTTTTATCCGGTACAGGACAAGGGTACTCTGATAGTTTATCCGGTTTAATATTTTTCTTGCTTGTAGGTAAATTTTATCAAGGACGAACTTATGAGGCTTTGTCTTTTGATAGAGATTATAAATCCTACTTTCCAATTGCAGTTACAAAAGTTACCGATAAGGGCGATAAAAGTATCTTGCTTAAAGAGGTAAAGTCTGACGATGTGCTTTTAATAAGAAACAAAGAGCTTATTCCTGCCGATTCCAAAATTGTTGAAGGACTTGGATTAATCGATTATAGCTTTGTTACAGGCGAATCAACTCCGGTAAAAAAATCTGATGGCGATTTTATTTATGCAGGTGGAAGGCAAACGGGAGGGAGTATAAAAGTACAGGTTGATAAAGAGGTTGAGCAGAGTCATTTAACAAAACTTTGGAACGATGCGGAAGATGCCAAAATTGAAAAGAAATCGTTAAACTCAATTGTTGATAAAGTTAGTCAGTATTTTACTTTTATTGTGGTTAGTATTGCTTTAATTGGTGCTGTTTTTTGGCTTATAACCGGCAATTATCATACGGCAATATATGCTTTCTCGGCAGTGCTAATAGTAGCATGTCCTTGTGCATTAGCTCTTTCAATACCTTTTACATTTGGTAACACAATGCGTCTGTTTGGTAATGCAGGCCTATATATAAAAAATACGGAGGTAATTGAACGACTAACAAAAGTAGATACGGTAGTTTTCGATAAAACAGGTACAATAACAAAACCTGATGAAAGTAATATAGTATTTGTTGGTGAGCAGTTAAATGAAAATGAGATTGTGGCTGCATTGTCTATTGCAAAACAATCTACTCACCCTTTGAGTAATGCAATTTATAATTTTTATAAAGATAAAAATTATATTGAACCGGAGCATTTTGTAGAAATGTCGGGTAGGGGAATTTTTGGAAAAGTTGGTGATATTGATATAAAAATTGGTTCAGATGAGTATGTTATTGATAAAGAAATTACTGATGATAAAACAGCATCACGTGTGTATTTGTCAATAAATAATAAATATAAAGGTTATTGGAGTATAAGTAATAAATACCGCAAAGGATTTGATAAGATAATAAGCAAACTAAAAACAAATTTTGATTTGTATTTGCTTTCAGGCGATAATGATTCTGAAAAAGTAAACTTAGAAAAGTATTTTGATGCAGACAAAATAATTTTTAATCAGAAACCGCAAGATAAAAAAGATTTTATTGCAAATTTACAAAAGCAAGGCAAAACTGTACTTATGACCGGCGACGGCTTAAACGATGCAGGAGCTTTAATGCAAAGCGATGTAGCTTTAACTATTGCCGATAATGTATATCATTTTTCGCCTGCCGGCGATGCAATTTTAGAGGCTGCAAAATTTGATAAATTATACAGGTTTATTAATTTCACTAAAAAAGCAATGAATATAGTAAAGCTAAGTTTTACCATTTCGTTTATTTATAATGTAATTGGTATTGCATTTGCTGTAACAGGTACTCTTTCGCCAGTAATAGCCGCTATATTAATGCCTATTAGTTCAATTTCGGTAGTTGCATTTGCTAGCTTTGTAACTCGTTTTGTTGGGCGTAAATTGTAGATTTTTAGTTAATTGTTATTAAAATAACAGATGTATTACATCTATGCTTTTGCAAGATTTATTGTAGATGTATAAATGCTATTTAGAAAACGATTGTATATTCTAAATGATTATTATGATAATTATTAGAATATAATTATCATAATAATCATTATTAAAAAATTTACAGAACTATTTTTTATCTAATAATAAGTGTTTAACCAAAGTAGGAGTTTCGTTTTCTTCTTTTGGTAATTTTACTTTTATTTTAAGTGTTTTATATCCTTTACTTTTTGCAGATAATTCGTACTTTTTATTTGCAGGAAGTGTAGCAAAATACTCGCCTTTTTCGTTTGTTACAACAATTTTGGTTTTACTTGTTTCTAAATCTTTTATTATAACACTTGTACGAATTGGTTCGCTTGTTTTAGAATCAATAACACTACCTTTTAATATACATAAAGGAGGTCCTGTAATAGTTTTTGCAAGATCTTTATCAATATGTTGGTTACTTCTAAAGTAGTAAGTCATATCAATTTCATAAATATCTGTTTTTCCAAAACCATCATCTCTATTACTCGAAATAAATGCTTTTTTTCTATCGGTTGATAGTACAAAATGAATTTCATCTTTGGTTGTATTAATAGGGTAGCCCATATTTATTGGTTCACTCCAAACACCATTTTCGTCAATAGTACTCATAAAAATATCGTGCATACCCATTGTGTTATGTCCGTTTGAGCTAAAAAATAATGTTTTTCCGTCAGGGTGAATATATACACCAATTTCATCGTCAACAGTATTAATAACAGGTCCTAAGTTTACAGGTTTGCTCCACTCTCTACCAACTTTTTTAGATACATAAATATCTCCTCTTCCGTATCCTCCACGTTCACGCTCGCTCACAAAATATAGAGTTTTTCCATCAGAAGTTAAACAAGCTGAACTTTCAAAATATGATGAGTTAATAAATTTTTCGTCAATGGGTTTTGGTTTTCCCCAACGTCCGTCTGATTTCTTTTTTGACACATAAATATCGCCTGATTTTGTTACGTTTAATCTGTTGCGATAAATAAAAATCATATTTCCATCAGGCGAAATGCTTAGATTTGCATCGTGAAACTCAGTATTAATAGGTTTTCCCATATTTTCGGCTTTTTGCCATACTTTTGCTTCTTTATTATACTTTGAAATATAAACATCGTCGTAATAATCTTCGTTAGCAGGGTCAATATTTCCTCCGGTATTTTCGGGACGGCGAGATGTAAATATAAGTGTTTGACCATCAGCTGTTATTGATGGAGATGCATCAATATAAGGTGAGTTTACGGCTTTTCCAACATTTGTTATTTTTACATTTACAGGGTTTGCCATTAAATCTTTTGCTGTTAAACACTGACGTAAATATATATTTACAAAGTGACGTTCATTTTCTTTTGGCGAAAGTTTTGTTTTGTATATATAGTAGTTGTCTATGGCATCGTTTAGTTTTCCTTTATATTGGTATGCTTGTCCAAGTGCATAATATGCCTTGAAGTTAGTTGCTGTATCTAACTCTAAGGCTTTGTTTAAATGGTAAATAGCCGTATCCATTTGTTGCAATTCTACAAAGCACATTCCCATACGGTAATTTAATTTTGCGTTTCCCGGTGCTTTTACATATAGTTTTTTGTATGTTCGTAAAGCTGCATAATATTCGTTATTATTATACTTAACCCATGCAAGAGCCATACCTGTTGAAATACCTTTGTCGTTTTCGTTAGTGTAATTTTCTTCTTGCTGAGAAAAACTTAAAATGGTTATAAAAACCAATAATGTAGAAAGTATTTTACGCATTTCTTTTTTTGTTTTAATTCAAACAACGAAAGTAACTTTTTTATCAGTAATTTAATACAGTTTATCAGAATTTTCTTAATATTTTTTTAACATTTGTTGATAAATACGGTTTTTAGTGTATGTGTTTTCATCTATTTTATTACTATATACAACCATCAAGTTAGAAATAATTATAATTATAAGAATTAACTTGATGCTAGATTTTTTAATCAAACATAGGTTTTATAGTTTTGTTGCCTGATGAAAAAGAGTAAAATAAATAATTATTTATCGTTAGTAAAGTTTAGTCATACAATTTTTGCGATGCCATTTGCTTTAATTGGTTTTTTTATGGCAACACAAACTGCTAATTTTAATATTGATTGGAAAATACTGCTGTTGGTTGTACTTGATATGATATTTGCTCGTAATGCCGCAATGGGTTTTAATCGTTATCTTGATAGAGATATTGATGCAAAAAACAATCGTACAGAAGTTCGTGAAATTCCCGCAGGCAAATTATCTGCTAAGCAGGCATTAATTTTTGTTATACTAAATTCTATTGCATTTGTTATTGCAACTGCTTTTATCAATAAATTAACCCTTTTTTTATCGCCCGTTGCATTATTAGTAATTTTAGGATATAGTTATACTAAACGTTTTACTCCACTTTGCCATATTGTGCTTGGAGTAGGGTTGGGGCTTGCTCCAATTGGTGCTTTCTTAGCTGTTACAGGTGAGTTTTATTTAACACCTGTTTTGTTGTCTTTTGTTGTTTTGTTTTGGGTTAGCGGTTTCGATATTATTTATGCTTTACAAGATGAAGAATTTGATAAAAAGTATAAGTTAAAATCGATACCTGTTATTTTAGGAAAGAAAAACGCTTTAGTATTATCGTCTGTATTGCATTTTATTGCTTTTTTATTGCTTTTGTTTATAGGTTTTTATGCAAATTACGCCTTTTATTATTGGATAGGAGTTACATTTTTTGCTGTAGTTCTCGTATATCAACATTTATTAGTTAAACCTAACGATTTAAGCAAAGTGAATTTAGCTTTTTTTACTCTTAATGGTATAGCATCGGTAGTATTTGCAATGTTTTTTATTTTAGAACTATTTTTATAGCGAATAATAAAATGATAATTTATAAGCAAAATTATTTTCAACTTTATCAAATGTATAAGGTCCGTATCGGTAAAAAACACCTATACCAATACTCGAAAAGCTTTGTTTTAAAATATTATTTATAAGTAAGCCACTTTCGTAATAACCTTTTTCCATAGTTTTGTAGCTTATATTTTTATGATTTTCAGTGTGTTTAAGTTTTCCATAACCAATATTTGTAACAACAACAAATTTTGGCTGAAACCATTTCTTTTTAAACAAAAGACTTTTAAAATCGTGGCGTAAATAAATACTTACAAATTCGTCGCTTAAAAATTCGTTCATTCGCATTGTACCAAAACTATTACCTGCTTCTACAGTAAAATTATAAAAACTTCCGTGTCCGTTATATAAATATATGTATGGAATATTATCGTTTGTATAACCGGCATTAACTGTAACTGACGATTGTCCCAAATTTTTTATTAAAAATTTCTTGGTAATCATTGCCTCATACTTTTTATAAGTGTAATCGCCTTCAAAGTTGTTTATGCCAAAAATTGCGTTAAAATATACAACCGGGTATTTTGTTCCCATCGAAATTAATCCGTATTGCGATTTTGTAAACTTTTCTTTATAAGCATATTTTAGTTTTATCGATGCTTCGTTATTTACATAGAAATTTTTATTTATCGATAAAAATGTTTTGTCATCAGTATTGTAATTAATTGTAGAGTAATAATCTGTCGCAACTTTGTCCTCTGAGTATTTTAGTGAATATTCAATTTTTAAATATCTAAAAATTCGGTGTTCTAAAGCAAGCATAACACCTTCGGTGTAGTACATATCTTTTATTAAGTAGTTTCTAAAATACTCTGTTGATGTTGCCGAAAGTAAATTTGCTTTTTTACCGTAAAACTCAAAACCACTTGATTCTTTAATATCATTAAAATAGCTTAACTTTAGGTTTATTTCGTTAAATTTATCAATATTAAATAAAATATGTCCGCCATATTTCCATTGATAATCTTTAAACCCATAACGGCCATATCCGCCAAGTTTAACATTTTTAAATAGTTTTTGATTAGTTTCAATACCAAGTCCTAAACTAAAACCTTCAAACTCATTATAATTTATAATTTTTGTGTAATCAAAATTTATAAATCCCCAAGGAATATATCCGCTAAAAAGATTTGAAAGTAATTCTAATTTTTGGTCGAAATGTTCGGCTTTTCCAATACTATCGATAACTTGATATGTTTTTTGCTCTTTACTCGAAAGAGTATCTTCTCTGTATTTATTCCAAAAACTATCAGGTTTTTCTGTAGCATCTTCTGTAATTTCCTGAACAATATGACTAAAAGTGCGTTTCTCGAATTTTGGTTGTAATTTTATATTTTTAATATATGATTTACCAAAAGCAACTACATCAAAACTTAACGATTTGTCTGTTTCCGACCCAACATTTAGTAAATCTTTAAAAACAATATCTGTATTTAATTGCATTGGAAACCATTGCTTATTCTGTACATACGCATATTTTTGTTGAATTCTAATGTCAAGCGATTTTGTTTGCTCGTAAGGTTCAGCTTGTACCGATTGTACAGCATATTTATTAGAGTTTATGTTTAGAACTCCTTTTAATCCATCAAAATTTTTGCCCTTTCGAGGACGAAACGAAATAACAAAAATTGTGTCGTTATTTTTGTTGTAAAGAGTATCTTCAATTAAAAAGAAATATTTACGAGTACTTCCTCCACTTATTGGGCTTAGGTAGTTTTTATCTAAAATATTTATGTAAGTTGAGTAAAAACTCATACTTTGCATTTGCGTTGCCAGAAGTGTAAACGAAGGGTTTTGAAGCCCACTAATACGCGAAGCTATAACTTTTTCGCTGTTTTTATCGGGGTATTTGAATTTACGATTACTAACCGATTCGGTCATCATTAAATATTGGCTGTCTTTAAAATCTTTAATTTCTTTTATTGTGCTGTCGCGATGAGTTGCGGTGTTAGAATCAAGCGAATTTGTTGTGTCAACGCCGTCCATATCAAAAGTAAAAACCATTTTGTTATATGAGGTATATTCAAAACTTCGCATTTTTTCGGGATTGTTAATCTTTTTGTTTTTAATAACATTATTAATAATGCGATGAGCAGGGTTTATTCCCGGTAATACGGTTACTTCATCAATATTATATGCAACCGGTTGTAATTTTATATTAATATTATTTGTATTTTTTATTGTTGAAATATCAATGTTTTTAGTTTGGTAACCTAAAAAACTAATTTCTAAATTGGTTATTGTTTTATCAGTTTCAATCTTAAATTTACCATCAATACCAGTAGTTGTTCCTTGCTTTTTATTGTTATATACAATATTTGCAAAGGCTATTGTTTCTTTGGTATTTGCATCGGTGACTATACCTTTAAGTGTTGTTTGAGAATAAATTTTAGTTAAATTTAAGATGATTACTAAAAATATAATAGTGCCGAATTTCATTAATTTGATTATTTTTTTGATAAGACGAAGATATTAATTTAAAGTTACAAATAAAAACTTTACTTTTGCAGTGCAGTAAGCCGTTCTGTCGCTTTGTCGTTATGGCAGGGAGGAAAGTCCGGACAATACAGAGCACTGTACTTCTGAAATAGGAGATATTCGTGAGGGTATGTGTTGTTAACAGAAAATAACCGCCTAATTTATTGGGTAAGGGTGAAAAGGTGAGGTAAGAGCTCACCGGTACAGCAGGTAACTGTTGTAGCCGTATCGCACTACGGATTGCAAGACTATGTAAACCAACGCTTGAGGGTTGCTCGCCCAAGTTGGAGGGTAAGTCGCACAGATAAATGACAGAGGTTCTGCTTGCAGAATACAGGATTCGGCTTATAGGCTTACTGCTTTTTTAATCTTTATAAATGAATTATAACAAACAAATACAATTGTTAAAAGATACCGACCAATATAGGTATTTAAAAGATATAAAGCATATTGGCAACGGTTATGTAGAGTATAAAGGGAGGAGACTTTTAAATTTATCGTCTAACGATTATATTGGTATTTCACAGAACAAGGAGCTTTCATCTGAGTTTATTTCACAATTAAATAAAAGTAACGAGTACATTTTTGGTTCTGCATCATCTCGCTTATTAAGTGGAAATTATAACGAATATACCAAGCTCGAAAATACTATTGCAAAAGCATACCAAAAAGACTGTGCTTTAATATATAATAGTGGCTATCACGCTAATACAGGAGTGCTTCCGGCTTTAACAACAAAAAAGGATTTAATTTTATCAGATAAACTTAATCATGCAAGTATTGTTGATGGTTTAAAACAGACTGATGCAACTGTAATTCGTTATAAGCATTTCGATTATAGTCAACTAGACCAATATTTAGAAAAAAACAGAAATAATTTTGAAAATGTATTTATTGTAAGCGAATCTGTTTTTAGTATGGATGGCGATATTGTTGATATACATCGATTAATTGATTTGAAGCGTAAATTTAATTGTTTTTTGTATATTGATGAAGCTCACGCCGTTGGGGCTATTGGTAATTTAGGTTTGGGTGTTTGTAAAAAAGAAAATGTTATTAAGGATATTGATATTGTTTTAGGTACTTTTGGAAAAGCAATAGGTTCAATAGGAGCTTTTGTTGTAACAACTAAATCGATAAAAGAAATATTAGTAAACAAAAGCCGAACACTTATATTTACTACAGGTTTACCACATATAAATATAAAATGGACACAATTTATTTTTGAGAGACTATCAACATTTGAAAATAATAGAAAAGATTTGTTGATATTATCTAATAAGTTACGGACAATAATAAACGAAAAAGTATTAAAAACTATAGGCAATAGTTATATAGTACCAATAATTACAGGCGATAATAAACTTACATTAGAAATATCAGAATTGTTGTTTAATGAAGGTTATTTTGTGTCGGCAGTAAGGCCACCAACAGTACCAAAAGGAACATCTCGCATTCGTTTGTCGTTAAATTCAAATTTAAATATTGATGATTTACAGCAAGTTGTTAAAATAATATCAAATAAAATTAATCTTTGATGTTTTTTGTTAAAGGCTTTTAAGAATTCATATATTTTGTGTATTTTTGGTTTAATCAATTAATTATTGAGTATTATGGAATTTGGTAATCAGAAATCGCCTTTTAACAAAGAAGAGTTAATGCCTCAAGAAGAAACTCTTGAGGTTTATTCATCAAAAAATAATTTTTCGATAGGAATAATAAAAGAAACTGATACTAACGAAAATAGAATTCCGCTAAGCCCTTTGGGTGTAGAATTACTTATTGATGAAGGTTTTCAGGTTATTATAGAACGAGGAGCCGGAAATGGAGCAAATTTTAGCGATGTTCAATATAGCGAGTTTGGAGCCCAAATTATAGATGAAAAAGAAGAAGTTTTTAAAGCAGATATTTTACTTAAAATATCGAGTTTCACCGATAAAGAAATAGAATTACTTAGAAAAGACCAACTAATTTTTTCAACAATAAATATATATTCGTTAGATAAAGAATACATACAAAAACTAATTAAAAAGCGAGTTACCGCATTAAGTTATGAATTGTTAAAAGATGATGTTGGTGGGTTTCCAATTGTAAGGGCAATGAGCGAGATTGCCGGAAGTGCCTCGATACTTATTGCCGCAGAAATTCTTAGTTCTACTGATGGTGGAAAAGGTGAGATGCTTGGAGGTGTAGCTGGTGTAAAACCTACCGAAATAACAATAATTGGTGCAGGAACAGCAGGCGAATCTGCGGCACGTACGGCAATTGGTTTGGGTGCAAATGTTAAAATATTTGATGAATCGGTGAACCGATTACGAAGAATACAAGCTAATTTAGGACAGAAAGTTTATACTACAGTGTTAAAGGATAAGCTAATATCTAATGCTGCTTTAAGTTCTGATGTTATTATTGGGGCGTATCGTAACACAAAAACTCATAAATATATTATTAATGAAGATATTGTGAAAAGAATGAAACCTAATTCTGTAATTATTGATATTGGAATTGATAATGGTGGCGTTTTTGAAACATCTATACTTACTACTCATAAAAAACCAACTTATGTTAAACATAGTGTAATACATTACTGTGTACCAAATATCCCATCGAGAGTAGCACGTACAGCAACATATTCTATAAGTAATATATTGGCTCAAATTGTTTCAGAGTTTGCTGATAGTGGCAATATTAATAATGTAATACGAAATAATCAAGGTATTAGAAACGGAGTTTATATTTTTAAAGGTATTTTAACAAATGAGAATATTGCTGACAGTGTTGGTTTGCCATCAAAAGATATTGGTTTATTAATGGCTGCTTTTTAAAAAGAAGTCTTTTGGTCTGATATTTGAATAATCACATATACTATAAACACAAAATGCTTTAAGTTTTACGATTTTATAAACAAAATGTCAATAAATTTGTTAAAAAGATGTTGATAATTTTATTTCTATCCTATATTTTTATACTTTAGCGTTTTATTAAAATTTTTAAAAATGAAGAAGAATTTTTTTGTTATTTTATTAGCTTTATTCACAACAGTAACATTTGCTCAAACACTTGAGACTGTTATGTGGGGAACCCCAACCGACCTTCCTAAACAAACATCTTTTCAAAAGATTATTGGTACTAACGACGATGGTTTTTATGCGCTTCGTTCAGACAATGCCAGTTTTATTACCACAGATAAAATGTGGTTAGAGTTTGTCTCGTTTACAACAATGAATGTTGATGAGAGTAACGAAATTCAATTTCCTGCTGTGGGAAGTAAACAAACGTATTTTAACGATATGTTTTTTATTAATGATAAATTAATTCTTTTTACATCTAAAGCAGATAAAGGTCGTTCGCAAAATGTGTTGTATATGGAGTATATGAACACTAACGGTACTTTAAAAAATAAGCCTAAAGAGGTTGGCTCAACACCAATAAGTAATTTAAAGGAAGATAGGTTTAATTTTAAATATTTGAAAGAAGATAAACAAATAATGCTTTATTATCATAAAACATATAGTAAGTATAATGGAGAAAAATTTAGTCTTAAAATATTTGATTCAAACTTAAAAGAGGTTTTTGCCGAAGATTTAGTTTTTCCAAAACGATTAATGGGAAGAAAAAATAAACTTGTTCAGATAGAAAAAGCTAAGAGTGGTAACATTTATATGTTATTTAAAGTTGAAGTAGTAAGTACAAAATCTACAAGAGGAAAAAAATCAGGAGATAAATATGAAAACGTTTTAGTTGTTTATAATACCAAAAAGAAAGAATTTAAAACTTATGATGTTAAAGTAAACAAATTTGTTCCAAAATCGGTTAAATTTGTTTTAACTGATGATGAAATTGTTGTATTAGCAGGAACAATGGCACCACGTACAGTTAAATTTCCTGAGCAATTTACAGGAATGTTTTACCTGAAAATAAATCCTAAGACAGAAAAAGTTATACCTTTTAAGAATCCAAAATTGGCAGTTTATGATATTAAAAGAGATAAGAAATTAATATCTACATTTAGTTCAACTAGGACTGGTGAAACGCAAGCAGATAGGTATTCGTTTGAGGTGAAAAGTGTTGAGAAATTACAAAACGGTGGTTTTGTTGTAGTTGCTGAACAATATTTTAAATCTTATAGAACATATAAAGATCCTCAAACAAAGAAAGAGATTAAAATATTGTATCATAATTATAATGATATTTTAGTTGGAGGTATCGATAAGACAGGTAAGTTTGCATGGGTTAAACGTTTTCCTAAAATGCAATATAGTATTAATGATGGAGGTCATTTCTCTTCGTTTGCAACTATTGTAAATGTTAATACTGTAAAATTAATGTATAACGATGTTGCAAAAAATATTACTAATACAAATTCGGATAAAACTAAAACAATAAAGTTTAACCCTAAAACTTCGCCTAAAGGTGTTGCTGTAATGCATAGTATTTATACAGATGGTAGTATTCAGAAAACTCCAATGTTTGCAGATAAAGATGGTGAGTGTGTAATAATACCTAAAACCTTAACAGAGTTTACTGATGGCTATTTAATTGCAACTCAAAAAGGCAAAAAATATAGATTTGCTCAGTTTGTTGTTGAGTAAAATATTTCAAATAATATTTTATGAAAACCTCTTTACGAATGTAAAGAGGTTTTTTTATTGTATTTTTGCAAAGTGAATTTGTTAAAGAAAATACTTTCGTTTCCATTTATATTGCTTATACAGTTTTATAGATATGTAATTTCGCCTTTAACACCTGCATCGTGTAGGCATTATCCAACTTGTTCGGAGTATGCGGTTACTTCAATAAAAGAACATGGGGTTATTAAAGGTGGAAATATTGCAGTTAAACGATTATCAAAATGTCATCCGTGGGGAACATCGGGCTACGACCCTGTACCAAAAATTATAGTAAAAAAATATAAAGCAAAAGGGACGCGTGAAAGGATTAAATTAATCAGCTAACTTGCCAATTAAATCAAAATCAGAAGCTTCTGTAATTTTAATATTGTAAAACTCACCAATTTTTAATTCTTTATTGGTCTTTATAATTACTTCGTTATCAACATCAGCAGAATCGTATTCGGTACGTCCAACAAAATAGTTGTTTTCAGCTTTATCAATAATTACTTTTAAAGTCTTACCAATTTTATTAGAATTTATTTGAGCTGAAATATTTTGCTGAATTTCCATAATTTTTTCTGCTCTTTCATCTTTTATTTTATCTGGAACATCGTCAGTATATTCATCGCCTGCATAAGTGTTCTCTTCTTCAGAATAAGTGAAAGTGCCAAGTCGTTCGAAATGCATTGTTTCAACAAACTCTATAAGTTCGGCAAAATCTTGCTCTGTTTCGCCAGGATGACCGGTTAAAATAGTAGTACGAATATGAATATCCGGAATAGCTGTTCTAATATCGTTAATAAGATTGTATGTTTTTTCTTTTGTTATATTTCGTTTCATTTTACTAAGCATATTATCACTAATATGTTGTAGTGCAATATCAATATAATTACAAACTTTTGGATTGTTTTTAATTACATCAATAATATCATAAGGAAAATTGGCTGGGTAGAAGTAGTGTAGCCTAATCCATTCAATACCATTAATTTCTGAGAGCTTGTTAACAAGTTCAGCTAGCTTTTGTTCTTTGTAAATATCTAGTCCGTAATACGATAAATCTTGAGCTATAAGTATTAATTCTTTAACTCCTTTTGATGCTAAATATTTGGATTCTGCTATTAATGCCTCTATTGGCTTTGATATGTGTTTGCCACGAATAAGAGGTATTGCACAAAACGAACAGGTACGGTCGCAACCATCTGATATTTTTAAGTATGCATAATGTTTTGGGGTGGTAATTATGCGTTCGCCAACAAGTTCTTTTTTGTAATCGGCATTAATACCTTTTACAATTTCTTCGTAATTGTTTACTCCAAAATACTTATCAACTTCTGGAATATCGCGTTGTAATTCTTCTTTATATCTTTCTGACAAGCAGCCAATAACATAAAGTTTTTCTAATAATCCCGCTTTTTTAGCATCAACATAGTTTAATATGCTATCAATAGATTCTTCTTTAGCATCGTTAATAAAACCGCATGTATTGAGAATAACAATATCAGTTTTATCGTCAGAGTCGTATTTTACAGTATAATCGTTTGCTTCTAATTGTTTTAGAATAAACTCAGAATCTACAAGGTTTTTTGAACAACCAAGAGTTATAATATTAACAGATTTTTTCAAATGTGTAATTTTGTTTAGCTAAAAAGTGAATCAACAAACTCTTGTTTGTTAAATATTTGTAAGTCTTCCATTTGTTCGCCTATACCAATATATTTTACAGGTATTTTAAATTGGTCGGAAATTCCAATAACAACACCACCTTTTGCAGTACCATCTAATTTTGTTAGTGCAAGAGCGTTTACCTCGGTAGCTGCGGTAAATTGTTTAGCTTGTTCAAAAGCATTTTGTCCTGTTGAACCATCTAAAACTAAAAGTATTTCGTGTGGAGCATCAGGAATAACTTTTTTCATTACATTTTTTATTTTTGTTAACTCGTTCATTAAGTTAATTTTATTATGTAATCTTCCTGCGGTATCAATAATAACAATATCAGCATTGTTTGCTTTAGCAGATGAAAGAGTGTCGAATGCAACAGAAGCCGGGTCTGAGCCCATATCTTGCTTAACTATATCAACATCAACTCGTTTGCTCCATATATCTAACTGCTCAACAGCTGCAGCTCTAAAAGTGTCGGCAGCTCCAAGATATACTTTTTTACCCATGTTTTTAAATTGGTATGCAAGTTTGCCAATGGTAGTAGTTTTTCCAACTCCATTAACTCCAACAACCATAATCACGTAAGGTCCATTTTTTGCAGAGAAATTAATATCAACTTCAGTTGAATTATTTTCTTCCAGCAGATTAGCTATTTCTTCTTTAAGGATTTTATTTAATTCGCTTGTGCCGAAGTATTTATCAGTAGAAACTCGTTTTTCTATTCTTTCAATAATTTTGATAGTTGTATCTACGCCAACATCAGATGAAATAAGTATTTCTTCTAAATTATCTAAAACTTCGTCGTCAACCTTAGTTTTACCTGCTACTGCACGCGAAAGTTTCTTAAAAACACTTTCTTTTGTTTTTGATAAACCACTATCTAAACTTTTCTTTTTTTCTTTTGAGAAAATACCAAAGATACCCATTGTAAATTGCTTTAATTTGCAAAGTTACAAAAAAGAAGTTTATTCTTTGCTAGTAATAATGAAAAAGCTTATATATTCTTGTTAGATTTTCTAATTATATTTTGAAGTAATTCGCGTGAACGGAAAAGTTGAGCTTTAACGGTTCCTAAAGGTATATCAAGTTCTTGAGAAATTTCTTCGTAAGATAATTCGTCAAAATATCGTAATTTTACAAGATGTTTGTAGCGAGGCTTTAGTTTGTCAACAATTTCGCGAACAAGTTTATGTTTTTGTTCTTTCATTAATTGTTCTTCAGGGTTTAAAGTTTTAGCTTTAAACGATATGTTTGAGCCGGAGTTAATATCTGAATTTTCATTGTCGATAGAAACTGTAGTGCATCGCTTTTTACGCAAAAAATCGATACAATTATTTGTTGCTATTTTGTATAACCAAGTGCTAAAAGCAAATTTTGGAGAGTACTGTTCAATATTTTTAAATGCTTTGCTAAATGCTTCAATTGTGAGGTCTTCAGCATCAATACTGTTGTTAACCATTTTTAAAAGCATAAAGTATATAGAGTCACGGTACCTGCCCATTAGTTCAGCATAAGCTTGGTCATCGCCATTAATTGCCGATTTAACTAAATAATAGTCGGTACTTGCTTTTTCTGAAAAATTTGGGTTTAATTCCATTTTTGCTTTCTCATTTTTTTGTTAATATGTATTATAAAATATAATATAGGTGATAATATGTCATATAAAAGCGAAGTTAATAATAAATCTTTTTCTTGCAAACTTTTTAAAATAAAATTAAACAAAATAATTTTGATTAATATAATAAAAATGGCTGTTAATGCTATTATTTTGCAATTTAAAACTATGCTTGCTATTAATAATGAGTAAAATACAATTCTGCTTAAAGGCTCTATTGACAAAAGTATTTTATGCGAGAATTTATATTTAACTGATGCGGATAAATGTCGCATTTTTTGAAAATACCAGTCTTTAAATGTTTTTTTAGTTTTAGTGTATGTGAAATTTTCGGGTTTATATAAAACAGCTACGTTGTTTTTTGTTGCGTTTTCATTTACAAATAAATCGTCGTCGCCTGACAGTATGCCGTAATGGCTTGCAAATCCATTAGTTTTTTTAAAGAATGATTTTTTGTAGGATAAATTTCTACCTGTTCCCATGTATGGAATCTTTGCTAAAGCAAAGCTTAAGAAATTAAGAGAATTAAAAAAATTATCGTATCTAATTATTTTATTTAAAATTGATTTTTCTTTTATATATGCACCGTAACCAATAACTATATTTTTTTCAGGAGTGTATGAGCTAATAATATTTGAAATCCAGTTTTTATTAGCAGGAAAACAATCGGCATCGGTAAGAACTAAATGTTCGTATTTTGCCGATTTAATTCCAATTGTAAGTGCTAATTTTTTACCATGTTTAAATTTGCTGGGCTTTATTGTTGTGTGTCTAAGGTTTTTATACGACTTTTCAAGATGTTTTAGAATAAACTCGGTTTCGTCATAAGATGCATCGTTTACAACAACCACTTCAAAATTGGGATATTCTTGTTTTAATACTTTTGGTAAAAATTCTTTTAGATTATCGTATTCGTTTTGTGCACAAATAACAACCGATACTGGTGGTTTTTCTGTACTTTTTATTGATTTGTCTTTTTTTAATATTCTTATATAAAAATAGAAATAATAAAATAACTGAATAATAGCTGCAATACTAAAAATGATTATTAGTACAACATTAATAAGGTTAATATTTAGCTCAAAATTTAAGATAATGTTAGTTGTTTGATAAACTATCTTTTGCTTGTAATATCTCTAATATTTCTTCGGGTGTTTTACCTATAAATTCGATTGATTTTTTTGCATCATCGGAAAGTTCGTGATTTGGATATTTGTTAATAAATTCTTGATACTTAATTTTACCAAGAGATTCATTTTTAAGAAAATCGCAATATGTCATTGCTTGTAAAAATAATGCTTGTGGTGCTTTTTCGTATTCAGAATATTTGGTATACACATTTTCGTATAGTTTTACGGCGGTAGTGTAATCTTTTGTTGACATACACAGGTCGGCAGCTTTTAATAAATATATAGGGCTTAAAGAATCGTTACTGTATTTATTTACAAAGTTTTGATATTTAATAATTAAAACTTTAGCAGTATCGGTGTTTAAGTTGTAATTTACGGTATCCATAAGTACTTTTTCATAGTTTGATATTTCATCAACTAATACATTTTTTATAGAACCTTCTTTTACATTGCAGGCAGTGAAAATTACTGTTGCTAGGGCGAAAAATATAATAACTCGTTTCATATTACTATTTATTTTTTACAAATTTATATTTAGGAATTATTTTTCCTTTTGAAATAGATACCAATTTAGATTTTATTAATCTACGTCTTATTGGTGAAATTTTATCGGTAAATAAAATACCTTCTAAGTGGTCGTATTCGTGTTGCATTATTCTGGCTTGTCCTCCTTCAAAAACTTGTTCGTGGTATTCCCAATTTTCATCGTAGTATTGTAATGTGAACTTACTTAGTCGTTTCACATCTTCTCTAATACCGGGAATACTTAAACAGCCTTCATTAAACGACCATTCATCACCTTCTTCATTAATCATTTTTGCATTAATAAATACATGTTTAAAGCCTTTTAAATCAGGATATTCTTCGTTCATTACATCGCCATCAATAACAAAAAGACGAATTGCTTTTCCTACTTGTGGGGCTGCAAGTCCAACACCTTCTGATTTGTACATTGTTTCGTACATATCTTCAATTAGTTTATCCAAACCCGGATAATCTTTGTCTATATCTTTTGCTTTTTTTCGTAAAACTGTATTACCTATTAAACATATTGGAAGTACCATTGTTAAAATTCTTTTTGTTTTAAGTATGATTGTAATATTAAGGTTGCACTAATAATATCAACATTTTCTTTTTTTTGTCTGTTTTTCTTTTTCATTCCGCCATCAATCATTGCTTTTTGTGCAATAACCGATGTAAATCTTTCGTCAATCATAATAACTTCTTTGTCAGGAAATTCTTTTTTTAATTTCTTTACAAAAGGTATTATATGTTTCATTGAATCAGAGTTTTGATTACGTACTGTTTTTGCATGACCAACAACAAATAACTCAATATTTTCTTGTTTGTCGTAGTTTTTAAGAAACTCAATTAAATTCATAGGATGAATTACATCTAAACCAGTGGCAATAATTTTAAGAGGGTCGGTAACAGCCAAGCCTACTCTTTTTGTTCCGTAATCTATTGATAATATTCGTCCCATAATTTACTTTACAAAAGTAATAATAATTCAACTAACATTTAGTAATTAGTGATTAACAATTCGTATTTTTTACGTATAATTGCCAATAATTATATTGAACACATTGAGTATAAAACTGAATAATAAGAAAATATTAGTAAATAGCTTTAAAATAATTGTTTTAATAGCTGCTTATGGCTATATGTATATTAAATTCAGAAATATTGAATTTAAAGCTATTTTAGAATATAATAATTATTTGTATTTGTTTTTTTCGATACTATTAATGCCATTAAATTGGTTAATAGAATCTAAAAAATGGCAATTTTTAATCTCTAAATTTGAAATAATAAATTTATATACATCTTTTAAAGCAATTTTATCGGGATTAACTACTTCAATTTTTACACCTAATAGAGTGGGGGAGTTTGTTGGTAGGATTTTATATATATCTAGTAAAAATAGGGTTAAAGCAATATTTGCTACTATTATAGGGAGTTATTCTCAAATTTTAATTACACTATTGATAGGGGTATTTTCAGTTTTTTTTATTAATGATAATATTAATTTTATTGATAATAATAATTATTTAAAATGGGTTTTTGTAATATTATCTTTAATGTTAATAAGTATATTTTTTTCGTTAAATAAGTTTGAATTTGTTTTTGGTAAAATAAAAAATAAACATATTAGAAGTATTATCTTAATTGCTTCTGATTATTCGTTTTTTGATTTAGCTCGTGTGTTGTTTTTTAGTTTGTTAAGATACTTTGTATTTTTTATACAGTTTTATTTGTTATTAAAATTCTTTAATATATATATATCTATATTTGAAAGTTTTATAGCTACCGGTATTTTTTATCTGTTTTTAATGTTTATTCCTACATTTGTTGTTTCAGAACCCGGGGTTAGAATAAGTACTGCAATGCTTGTGTTTGGCGTTTTTGTTGATGATGTGTCGTTGGTTGTGTATACAGTTAGTTTGTTATGGGTGATTAATATTGTTTTTCCTGCAATTATTGGTTCGTTACTTTTTTTTAATCATAAAATAGAAGGCATAAAAAAAGCCTAGACTAATCTAAGCTTTTTTCAATACTAATGTGCTAATTACTCAGCAGGAGCTTCTTCAGTTTCCTCTGTAGCTTCAGCATTTTCTTCAGTAGCTTCCTCAGTTGCAACTGCTGTAGTATCAGTAGTTTCTTCTTCAGTAACAGCTTCTTCAGTAGTAGCTTCTTCAGCTGCTGCATCAACTGCGTCGTCAAGTGTACCAACTAATTCGTTAGCCATGTCTTCTGCTTTTGCTTGATCTTCAGCTGAAGGTCCACAAGAATAAAATGCAGTCATTGAAGCAACTGCTAATACCATTAATGATAATTTAATTTTCTTCATTTTTCAATGATTTTAAGTTGAGTTAATAAACAATTTAAGTAGCAAATGTAATATTTTATTTCTAAATTAATATCAATATTTAAAAATATTATTAAGTTTTTTTAACATTTATGATGTATAGTTTGGCAATTAACTGTTATACAGGGTGATATAATTGGTTTTGTTGTTTTGATAATTATTAAATAATATTTGTAGAAACTATGTGTATATTGTATTTTTGGAGATATTCTTATGAGAAACATATTTTTAATATTTATTTTTAGTTTTAATATTTTGATGCCTGCATATAGTAACATCGATTCGTTGTTAAATAGGTTAGATGTTGATACAGGAAAAACTAAATTTAATTCACTTATTAAATTATCAGATGAATATTTTGATATTGATTCGATATTTTTAAGTATTAAATATGGCAAAAAAGCAATATATAATGCCGAGTATAGAGGCGATAACATAGATTATGCTGAAGCAAATTATGCTGTTGCTGAAATATATTTTAATTTTGGCGATTTTAATTCTGCAATAAGTTATTATTTAACAAGTAAAGAAATTTTTGGTAAATACTCTAAATTTAAAAAATATTCCGATATATTAAATTCTTTGGCTATTTGTTATGGTAATAAAGAGGATTATCCAAAATCGTTAGAGTATTTGAATGAAATGATATATTTAAATGAGACAATATCATACTCTAAACCGAGACTTGCTACAGCATATAGTAATTTAGGTTTTGTTTATTTTTTTATAAAAAAATATGAAAGAGCAGAAAAGTATTATTTAAAAGCAATTAAACTAAATATAAGCACGGGTGATTCATCAATAATAATTGATAATTATATAAATTTGGGATTACTATATGTTAAAATGAATAAAAATACCGAAGCTAAAGAATATTTATTTAAAGCATTAAAAATGTTGTCGTTTAAAAATAAATATGAATATAACAAAGCCGGAGCAATTTATGAGAATTTATCATTAGTAAGTAAAAATATAAATGATGAAAAAAAGAGAAAAGAATATTTACTAAAATCGCTTGAAAATTATAAACTATCTGAGAATAACACTGATATAAGCAATGCTTATGCAAATTTAGGCGATTTTTATAGTGTTACCAATTTTGATAAAGCTGTTTACTACACAAATAAATCAATAGAAATCGCAAATAAGACAAATAATAAGTCAATATTATCTAGTAAATATCGCTTATTATCAGAGATATACGAAAATAATAATTCAATAGAAAAAGCATTTTATTATTTTAGAAAATATTCCGATTTACGAGATTCTATATTTATTGATATGCAAATATCAAAAGTAGATGCTATTGAAAATATTAATTTGTTAAAAGAAAAAGATTATAAGTTTTCGTTATTAGAAAAAGAAAATGAGCTTAATATTATAAAAGTAGAAAAAGCTAATCAAGAAATTCGTGTTTATACTATAATGATAATAATTTCAGCATTGCTAATTATTATAATTGTAGTATCGTTGATAATTATTTTAAAACAATTAAAATTAAAAAGGATTCACGTAGCTAATATTGCAGCAATTAATAATAAAATATCAATTCAGAATTTAGAAATAATAAAGCAAAAGGAAGCACTTGTAAAAACAAATAATGAATTAAAAACAGCTAATGAATATGCAGAGAAACTAAGGGAGGAAGCTGAGAAAAGTTCTGAGTATAAATCAATGTTTTTAGCAAATATGAGTCATGAGATTCGTACTCCAATGAATGGAATTATTGGAATTACTGATATTTTACAATACTGTGTAATGGATGATAAAGCTAAAGAATATGCAGAAATAATTAAAAGTTCGGCTAATAACTTATTAACAGTAATAAATGATATATTAGATTATTCAAAAATTGAATCAAATCAAATAATTTTAGAAAATATACCAATAAAATTAGATAAAGAAGTTGAAGAAGTAATTCAAATGCTTAAACCTAAAGCTAAAGATAAAAATTTAGACTTGCTTGTTGAATACGACAAAAATATTCCTGAGTATATTATTTCAGATGCAGTAAGAATTAAACAAATTATTACAAATATTGTAAATAATGCTCTTAAATTTACAAAACAAGGTTTTGTTAAACTTGTTGTTGATTTATTTGAAACAACAGAAAAAAATGTGACAATAAAATTTAGAGTTATTGATACGGGTATTGGGATTAAAGAAGATAGTTTAGATATTATTTTTAAAGATTTTACTCAGGCAGATAAAAGTACTACTAGGAAATTTGGAGGAACAGGTTTAGGTTTAAGCATAGCTAAACATTTAACCGAATTATTACAGGGTTCTATTGGTATTTCTAGTAAAGAAGGTGAGGGAAGTGAGTTTTGGTTTACAATAACTGCCGGAATATTTAAAGAATTATCAGATGTGATTGAAGCAAAAGATGAGCTAAATTTTAATGTTAAACATAAGTACAATATATTAATTGTTGAGGATGATATTGTAAATATAGAATTATTAAAAACTTCACTTGCAAAAGCAAAACACAGTTTTATTCTTGCAAAAAATGGTTTAGAAGCATTAAATATTTATAAAGAAAAACATAACGAAATACAGTTAATATTAATGGATTTGCATATGCCTATTATGGATGGGTATAAGGCCGTAGATGAGATTAGAAAATATGAAAAAGGTAATTCATTAAAACAAACATTTGTTATAGCTGTTACAGCAAATGCAATGTACGGTGAAAAAGAAAAGTGCTTAAATGCAGGAATGAATGATTATATTAGTAAACCATTTAAACCAAAAGATTTAATAAATCTTATCGATAATATTGATATATTTGCTGTCAATGATTTCTAGTTAGTGAATAGAGGCTTGCTTTATTTTGGCTTTTTTCTATTTTCCTTTTTCTCAGAAACAATATGTTTAGTTTGTAAACGCTTTTCTTTAGATGCTTTTGGTACTTTGGTGGGTTTGCGTTTTTTCTTAATTTTTAGTGCATTACTAATCATTCTGTTCAATTTATGAATAGCAATTTCCTTATTTCTTAACTGTGTTCGTTCTTCTTGTGAAGTGATAATTAGCTCACCATTAGTATTTATTTTATTTGATAGTTTATTTAGTAGGATTAATTTCTCTTCATCGGTAAGTAGTTGAGATGCTGCAATATTAAGTCGTGCCTCAACTTTAGTGTTTACTTTGTTTATATTTTGACCACCGGCACCACTACTACGAGATGTGTTTATTTTTATTTCTTTTGTGAAGTCTTTCATTTTCTGAGATTGATAATTACTAATTTGTATTTGCAAAAGTACTAAAAGTAAATTTAATCTAGGTTATTCATGTAATTTAACACAAATGAAGTTAACCCTGATTACAAGACTTTAGAAAAAGTAGCAAAAAATAGCTAACTAAATTTTGATAAATACCATGTTGGTAATATTCAGATTTTACCAATTTAGTTAGATGGAATTA
>CAMZKE010000058.1 GCA_947311115.1 uncultured Bacteroidales bacterium
CTTATTTCTTTTTTCTCTGATACAACCCAAGGCCTATAGCCATCCACAATATCAGCTAATTTTTCTTTGATGTCATCAGAATTATCAGTCATCATAATCTCTTGCAAAGCACTTAAATGCCTCTCTAACTTTGACCATTTTATATGTATCTCACTTGCCTTCATGATTCGTTTATGTTGTGTGCCATTCACATTATCACCAATAAGCAACTCTTCATAAAAGAAAGATGTATATTGAAAAATACAACCAACTATTTAATTTTAAAATCTTTTTAGGTGTAATAAAAAATAAATTACCACCATTTCACCTCATCATTAATGATAGTAAAAATTCGTTCATCTTTGTTTGAATCTTTTTTAACAAGCCAAAACAAAGCATTACTTGGTACATTTTCAAAATGCAAAGCTTTATCTCCTTTTGCAATCTTCGATGATATTCTTATCCATTTATCATTCCAATAAAAAAGTTCGTATTCTGCACCATCTTTAAAACTTGCTGTTTCAATTTCGTCGGTGGTTAAACGTGTAACTTTTTGAGTTGTTGAGTATAAATCAATATTTATAGTATTTATTGTGTCTGCTACATTTTCAGATATAGTGCCATCTTCATTTAAAATAAATTGATTGCCAGCAACAATATATTTTCCTTTTTTATAATAAACAGGTAAGTATGCAATATCTTTTCCCATATCGGTAAAAGTTGCAATATTGTTACTGTCTAGCGTCCCCCAATGTATCGATTTCCATTCGCCTGAATTAAAAACATATAAATATGCATAATTACAACTATCAGGTTTTTCATGTATTAATTGTAATTTAACATCAACAACATCTATATAATCTTTAGTAACGTCAACATAATGCGTACTTGCAAGCCATCCGGGGATGCTCTCATAATCTGGAGCAATCATAGCTAAACTATTTTTTTGACTACCAAAAGTTTTACGGTAAACTTTAGCTTTTTTATTTGTTAATTTGTAATCGTATGGATTTGATTCGCCACCCATAAAAATAACTACTTTACCATCTTTTGTAAGTGTTGCATTCCATGCGTGGTTATTACCTGTATTTGGCCAAGCAGGTGTGTAATCGCTCATTACCGGTACACCTTGCGAACGCATTGCATAAATTGCAAGATTTGTCATATCTTCGCATCGTCCCATTTTGTACTTAAACATTTGGCTTAAACCCAAGTCGGTTGGATGACGGTAGAAACGTGAATCGAAACTAAACCACGAATGTATTTCCGAATTTATTTTTGTGCAAGCCTCAATAGGGTTTGTTTTATCTTTTAACGAATCTTCTAACCAAGAATATCTATCGAATAACTGCTGACGCCAATTTTCAATAGGTTCGTTACTTGAACGATATGGTAAAATATATTCGCAAAATTCATCAAAACTTAATTGTTTTGCCCAAGGTTTTTTCCAAGCTTCAAAAGCAAGGTCAATATTTGTTATTAAATAATCGGCTTTTATATCGTAAATATCAAAAATTAGGGTGTCGCGAGTATAATCTATTGTACCAATTTTATTTTCTATTGAGTCCCAACCTGCTACCATTTCGTTATAATCCTTATAATCAAGGACATTAAATTTAACTTTTGCACCGGTTGTATCAACCAATTTTGCTTTAGCATAACATTGACCTTGCATATTCTCTATTAAAAAATATGCAGCATTAAGTTTTTGCACATCATTAATATTTTTATAATGATTTATTACTTTTTCTAATTCTACTTTATTTTGTTTTGCCGAATCAAGTACAGACTGTACTTGTTTAGGAATTAAGCTTGTACTTGTGTATTGTTTACAAGAAAATATTAATGAAATAATGCTAATAATAAAAATATACTTTTTCATTGTGTGTGAATTTTCTACGAAAGTAATAATCTATATTTGATTTAAAAAATAATATATACGTTAAGTAAAAGTGTGAGTCTGCCCTGTTCGTATTATTTATTTAAAACAATACCATCTGGAACAAAATCACTTATATCGCCTCCGTGTCTATAAATTTCTCTAACTATTGTTGAGCTAATTGGAGTGTGTTCTGGCGAAGTTAACAAGAAAACAGTTTCTGTAGTGGGCAACAATTTTTTATTCATCTGTGCAATAGCACGTTCATATTCAAAATCCTCTGAAGTTCTTAAACCACGTAAAATATAATTTGCATTATTTTCGTTACAAAAATCTACGGTTAAGCCTTGATAAGTTGTTACTTTAATTTTACGCTGTTCTTCAAAAGTACTTTTAATCCATTCCACTCTTTTTTCTAAAGGAAAAAACCCACTTTTTTCGGAGTTATATCCAATTGCAATAATAATTTCATCAAACATATTTATTGCTCTATCAACAATTGATTTATGCCCAATTGTAAATGGATCGAACGAACCCGGAAATACTGCAATATTTTTCATGTTTTATTTTTTTGATACAAAGCAACAAAAAAAAAGAGCTCTATACAAGCTCTTTTAAAATTCATTGTTATCTTATAACATTAAGTGTTCCTGATTTTTGATATTCAATACCCGTTTCATCTTCGTATATAACCATCCATTTGTAAATACCACTTTGAACATATTTACCTGATTTTGTTTTTCCGTCCCAAGCTTTGCTCATATCATTTGATTCCCAAATTATTTCGCCCCACCTATCGTAAACTTTAAGATTAAAAACTTCTAAGTTTACACCATTTCCAACAGCATAAAACTCATCGTTTATTCCGTCGCCATCAGGCGAGAATGCAGAAGGTAAATACATTGTGTATTCATTTACCACAACAATTTGCGTAAATGAAGAATCTGTACAACCATGTTCGGTTTCAACGAGTAGTTTCACATCATATACTCTTGGTACAGGTGCATATTTATGAATTGGACTAACAATACTTGATATTTGATTATCGCCAAACCACCAATAATTGTAATAATTATCTTCAGATAAATTGTAAAAACGTACTTCAGGTTTAATAATATTAACCGTTTGTGGTTTTGCCGAAAATTTAGCTATAGGTTTTTTATAAACCTCTATCATATTATTAATTTTTAGAGAGTTTTTACAGCCATCGGTAGAAGTTATTTCAAGTGAAACATCAAAAATTCCCCAGTCTTCATATATATGTATTGGGTATTTCCCTGAGCCTGTATTATTGTCTCCAAAATCCCAATTATAAGCAACTATAGAATCGTTATCGCTTTGCTCATTAAAATGTACTGATAATGGTTGGCAACCGCGTAAAACATCGGAACTAAACGACAAAGATGGAACAATAAATGTTTCAATATTTACCATTGCATTATCGCTTGGCGAACCACAATCGTCGGTAACAGTAACAGAATAACTCATATCTGTATTTGGATAAACTGTGTGTAAATCGCTAATATTTTCTCCACTGTTTAAAGTGTAAGTATAATTTCCATTACCTCCAATAGCATTTGTCATTAATAATACAGGCTCGCCCGGACATACTTTATATTTATCAGCAACTAATGTTATTGATATAGGGTCGTAAACATTAATTGTTTTACTTGCTGTTGCTTTACAATTATTTGCATCGGTAACAGTTAACGAATATGTTGTTGTATCGGCAGGGCTTATTGTAATCCTATTATTTGTTTCGTTAGTATTCCACAAATATGAATAATTAGGAGTTCCTCCTGACACAGATGAAACTAAATCATTTGACTGTCCAATACACATAGTTGGTAAATTGTTAAATGCAACATTTAATTTACCCGGTTCTAAAATTTCTATATTATTTATTATTAACTCACAGTTATTTGAATCTGTAACAGTTACAGTATAATTACCGGCAAACAACGAATCGATGGTTTGAGAACCATTATTTCCGTTTGACCAAGAATAGTTATATGGAGGCACACTACCGCTTATATTTACTGTTGCACTTCCTTTATTTTCGTTCCAACAAATATTATCAATTGTAGTTGTTGAGTTATTAATTAGCTCAGTAGGTTCTGTTAATGTTGCCGAATTATAACCAATACATCCGTTAGCATCGGTAATAGTAACATCATATGTTCCCGGACAAGTATGTATTAAATTTTGTGTTACAACTCCATTAGACCATTGGAATGTGTATAATGGTGTTCCTCCAACAGGGTGTACTAATATTGTTCCGTCGCAAGCACCAAAACAACTGATATTTATTGGTTCAATAATACTAGCTAATGATGTATCAGGTTGACTTATAGATAAAGTTCCGTTTACTTGACAACCGTTATTGTCAGTAGCGGTTACATTATATATTCCTGCGTATAAACCTGTAGGGTTTTGTGTATTATCAGTAAAATTATTAGGACCTGTCCAGTTATATGTATATGGTGGTGTTCCATTATTAACAGTTATGCTTGCAGTTCCATCATGCCCGCCATAACATTGCACTGCTGTAGAATCTAATGTATATATTAACTCGGCAGGTTCTGTTATTGTAGCACTTGAAGTAGATAAACAACCTAAACGATTAGCAAAAGCAACATCATAGTTTCCTACGCACAAACCTGTAGCAGGATTTGTTGTTTGGTTATTACTCCATATATATGTATATGGTGTTAAACTATCTTGAGGTTGAGCTAAAAGCTGCCCATTGCACTCACCAAAACATAAATTGTTTGTTTCTGTTATTGTTATACTTGGGGTTGGTGATACATATAAAGTAATTGATGTGTCAGCAGTACAACCATTATCATTAATATTTAAAGTAATTGTTTTTATTCCAGCAGTGTTCCAATTTACTGTATGAGGACCTTCCGTTATAGCATTTGCAGGAGTTCCACCATTAAAATCCCAAGTAAATAATGAGCCTTGACTCGTAGAGCCTGTAAAAGTAACAGTAATATCTTCACCCAAACATATACTATCTTTCGAGATTGTAAAACTAGGGTCTATTGGTGGTACAACATTTATTGTCATTTCAACTGTTGTATCTTGCTGACAAGGTGTAGAAACGTTAACCCAGTGAGTTTCGGTAACAGTAGGAGCTACAGTAATACTTGTTCCTATACTTCCATCGTCCCATAAATAGTTTACAATAGATTGGTCTTGTAATGGATTTATATCAACCGAAACTGTTACTTGAGTATTTTCACAAATTAAAGTATCATTAGAAATAACAGGGTTTAAATCAAAATTATCTAAAATCCAAATTGTATCGCTTGTTGATTGTAGCGAACAAGGGCAACCATTAAGCAGACTAAATACAATATATTCATTAGTTTCTTGAATATTATCCCATGTTGCACTATAAAAAAGAGTATCTGTAATTTGCCCCGGTAATAGCACCATATTTGTAGAACTACTAGTATAATCAACACCTTGTGTAGCAGTACCACCAACAATTAGGTCTATAAATACAGTATCTTGCATAGCTGTAGCTGATGTGTCAAGTCTTTCAAAAACCCAATAATTTTCACATCCTTCATAAATATCATTTATGGTACCAACCGGCGAAGAATTTGCCATAGTAACATCACCTCCTGAATTAAAACTAGCTTCATCAAAAAACACAAATGAATTTAACGAACCATCACCTGCATCAGCAATAGTAAGAGTAATATGATATGTTTCGCAAGGAGTTAAACCTCCTAAAATAGCAGTTAAAGGTGTAGTGTAACCTTTTACCTGAAAATCAGGTCCCGAGGTAGGATGATCGATATAATATTGTGGATTTGATGCCGCACCACAATTTGATACTCCACCTGGTCCGTTTACAGTAGAGATTGTAATAGGAGTAGTTGTTCCGGGAACTAAAGCCACATTTATAGAATTGTTAGCATAAGGACCTGTAATACCTGGTCCACTTAAGAAAAATGCAAAAACATCGTTATAACTAGAACATTCAAAAGCATTATATTCTTCGGAAGCAAAAACAAAATTAAATTCTGTAGTATCTGAACTTGGCTTAAAGTCAAATTCTAAAGTAGTCATATCAAATAAATCGGAACTACCTCCGTTTTGCTGAGCAATTGAACTTAAATCATTTTCAATATTTGTTAATGGTGTTACATAATTTAAGTTATCAGGGTCGGTACTAGTACCTGCAACAGTACTTATAGGTCCGCTACCCATAACTACACCCGAAGAAAATCCGGTTATATCGCCATGTTGAAAATAACCTATAGCTCTGGCATCTCCATTGTATGTAGTGTTACTTGCCTCTAAACATCCGGTTACTAATATGTCTTCAACTAATTCTTGTGGAGTATAAACTGTAGAATCTGTTTCAAAAAATGGTGGTGGTTCCCAAGCACAAATATCAAAAGCACCTTGATTGTCGTTTCCTAGTTCCCATACTCTTATCCATACTGTTTGTCCGGCAAGACCACTAGAACTCAATACATATACAGGGTTAGGCATTCCACTCCATTGTTCATCACAAGCATATTCTGTTATATTATTACAATCAGCACCTGAGTATATTGCTATACCTGCATCAGCCAAGCCCGGCGATGCGGCTTGTAAATCTACTTCAAGTAATCCTGATGCAGGTACTACAGCAGAAAACCAAACATCGCCACCATTATAATTATTAGCACAAGTTGGTGTAGCTATAGTAGAATTAGTAGCACCTAATGTTGTTGCAGTTATAGTATTACAAACTGTATCAACTGTTAATGCTGTTGCAGTACAAGGGTCGTTGTTTGTTGGTGGTGGAGGTGGCACATAACAGTTTGCTGTACAATTTACTGTAAGTTCGAAACCGTCGTGTGTAAAAGACCCATCACTTGTCATTTCAATAGTGATACAGCCATTTGATGAAACTGCATTTGCAGGGATTGTATTTCCATCAAGATGTGCAATTTGAGGAGCGGTTGTTGAGTTACCATCGTATATATTAACATAATCGAATCCGGATTCCATATCGAACGAAACAAATGACACTTCGATACAATCGGTTGTGCCTGAGCAAAACGTTACGCTATATCCATTACCATTATTATTAGGCCCTGCATTATTTGAATATTGTCCTCCTGGACCTCCATCATCATAGAGCGTTACGCTATTGCAACCGGTTATGGTTTGTCCGGTAAGAGCATCAATATTCTGAGAAAATGTTTTTGTAATTAATAAAAAAACACTTATAATTATTATTAAAATGTACTTCATGTTAGGTAAGTTGATTCAAATTATAGACGAAGATAATAAAAAAAGGTTGTTTTTATAGTACTAATTTAACAATTGTAGAATCAGTACTATTGTAAAATGCATTATGCCAACCATTTAAACTAATATAGGTAGTGTTATTTATGGTAAGTATTATTAGTTCTGTTATTAGTATTAGATTAACCCGCATTTTCATGTAACTGAACTTTCGCGCCCAATATAATCAGTATATACAATAGTTTTAAAATTTATCAAATGAACTCTAAATAGATACTGTGTTAAAATCTAAATTTATTACGATAAATTTCCGTAATTTTAATATCATAAAAATAATATAAAATCTGTGTCTATTTTTATATAAATATTTGTGTTAATCTGTTAAATTTGTGGTTAAATATATTCAATACTTGTCCTCTTTCGCCGGACGGGCGACTCCATTTTGCCTTGATGCAAAATAGAGGAAAAAATCAA
>CAMZKE010000059.1 GCA_947311115.1 uncultured Bacteroidales bacterium
CAATAGCGTCCTAAATAAAAAAATAAATTAAAAAAAACAGAGAGAAGTTTTAAACTCAAATTATCTTTGAGGTGAACAAAAAACAAACTCTCTGATGACAAATATAAATTTATTTTCTCAAATAATATCAAAATTAGACAAATCAAGTTTCAAAAAACTTGTAAAAGAGAAATCAAGCGATAAATATAGCAAAGGAATTGATAGTTGGACACATTTAATAACAATGCTTTTTAGTCAGTTCTCCAACAGCCAATCAACCCGAGATATTAGTAATGGATTACGTAGTGCTACAGGTAATTTAAATCATTTAGGACTAACAAAAGCCCCCTCAAAATCAAGCATTAGTTATCAGAATAAGAATAGAACCTATGAGTTATTTAAAGATTACTATTATAAATTATCAGATCATTTAGGACAGCAGGCCAAGTTTAAGCAAACAAAATTTAGAATTAAATCAAAAATATTCCTGTTAGATTCGAGCACAATAAGCCTATGCTTAAGTTTGTTTGATTGGGCAAAATACAAAACATCAAAAGGGGCAATAAAATTACATACTTTGCTTGATTATGATGGTAATCTGCCAGCATACATAAATATTACAAATGGTAAGACTGCTGATAATAAAGGTGCCTATGATATCCCATTATTAAAAAGAAGTGTTATTGTTGCAGACAGGTTTTACAACGATTTTTCATTGTTAAATATTTGGGACAGCAACCAGGTATTCTTTGTGATAAGACATAAAGAAAACCTTAGATTTAATACTTTAAAAGAATTAGAACTACCTGATAATAGGCATCAACATATATTAAAAGATGAAATTATTGCACTAGAAAAAACAACTAGTAAAGAAAAATATAGAGGTAAGTTACGTAGAGTATCTGTTTGGGACGATAAAAACAAACAAGTTATAGAACTTATTACAAATCAATTGAATTGGACTGCAAATACTATTAGTGAGTTATACAAAAGTAGATGGCAAATAGAAATATTTTTTAGAGAAGTAAAACAACTATTACATATCAAATCATTTATCGGAACAAGTGAAAATGCTGTTATGATACAGATTTGGACAGCGATGATTACAATACTAATTCTAAAATATTTAAAGCAAATAGCCAAATACAAATGGCATTTATCTAATCTTGTAGCTTTTTTAAGGCTTAATTTATTTGTTAAAATAAACCTTAACAAATGGCTAAACGAACCTTTTGAAGTCGATGTTGGAAAAAAGGTTCTTTATAAACAAGGGGTTCTTTTTTGAACTTACATAGTTTTTGCTTTGTAAATCAATAAAAACGTTATAGTTTTATACTCTAAAATTTATTTAGGACAGTATTGATAAGAAAAATATATATTTAAAAATATAACCACCCAAATTGGGGTTAATCAAAAAGTAATTATTTTGATATTATAAATAATATCTACAATAGTTTATCAAATAAACACAATCAGCATAAAAAATAATACTAACTTTGTAAAACAGACTTAAAAAAAATGAAGTATATATTATTAATTGTATTTTCGGTAGTTATTGTAAACATATTTGCTCAAAATGCAGATAGTTTAAAATTAAATGAATTAAACACCGAGCTTAAACTGACAAACAAAAAACAAGACAGTTTAAACTCTTTAATTGAAGATTATAAATTAAAAAATATAATATATCAATTAAAAAACATTGGTATTCCTAAACTAGAGCTAAACGATACTTTAATAACTCATTCTGCAATGGTATTAGTTTATAGCGAAAAATACGAACAAGCAAAATGGGTTGCCCACATGATTATACCGGATATTAAAACAGGTAATTTTGGAAGAACTAACGACTTTAGGCCAGACACAATGATAAAAACAGGTTCGGCAGTAGAGCAAGATTATTTTATAAAAGAAATGTTACCTGACAGCTCTTACAAATATGATGGATTTGGATACGACAGAGGACACTTAGCTCCTTCTGCCGACTTTCGTTGGTCGAAAAAAGCACTATCAGAATCGTATTTATACTCAAATATGTCGCCACAAGTTGGAGAACTAAACCGTGAAGGCTGGGCAGAATTAGAGAATATGTTAAGAAGTTATGTAATACATAACAACACTCCTATTTTTGTTGTAACAGGTCCGGTTTTAAATGATAGTTTAATTAAAATTGATAGAGGAGTTAATAAGCTAAGTATTCCAAAATATTTTTTCAAAATTGCATTTGACTATAAAAACAAAAAAGCTATTGCATTTTTAATGCCTAACGAAATGCTCACATATCCGGTAATTTCTTATTCAAAATCTATTTATGATATTGAAAAAATAACAGGTATAGATTTCTTTTATAAATTAGCCGAACAATTAAAAAACAATATCAAAGCCCAAAATAATCCACGAGATTGGCTGGTTGGAAAACAAAAATACGAAACAGCTCCTCTTAAAGGAACAGATTTACCTAAAAATTGTTATAACACAGTGCAATCATATAAATTTATTGGCACCAACAAAAAAGTAACTATCTGTGGAACAGTATCAAGTACTAAAAAAACAAGAAAAGGACATGTATTTATTAACTTAGACAGATCGTTTCCAAATCAAATATTTTCTATTACCATTTGGAATTCAAATGCAATAAACTTTAGTTATCAACCTAATAAATACTTGGTTTCAAAAAAGATTTGTGTTACAGAAAAGCTTACCGATAATAAAGGTGTTGCTAGTATGAATATTAAAAATGAAAAGGCAATACAAATTTTACCTTAAAAAAATGCCATCTTAAAATAAGACGGCATTTATATAATTTATTTTACATTGATATTACTTTCCGCTATCAGCAAAGTATTTCATAAACTGAGCACGTTCTAAAAGCATAGGGTTTTTAACTTCTTTTTGAGATAAACTACCTCTAAAATCATCAATAGTCTTATATCCTTTTTTATCCATCCAATCAGATAATTCTTTATTCATTTTTGTAATATAATCCTCCCCATTTTCAAAAATTGCAGAAACCATTTGTACTGCATTTGCTCCTACAAGAATAGTACTAATTAAATCTTTGCTTGTGTGTACTCCTGTACTTGCTGCTAAATCGCAGGTAACTTTTTCGTTTAATATACCAATCCAACGAAGTGGCATTGCATTATCAGCCGATGTACTATACAACGAACCCGAAACAATTGTTTCTTTTTCAATATCGATAGAAGGTGAGTAAAATTTATTAAAAAGAACCAAAGCTTTTATTCGTGTATAAGAAAGTTTTTGAGCAAAATTTGCAAAACCAGATATATACGAACTTATTTTTAAAGAAACCGGTATTTTAACAGTACTTGTAATTTTATTGGCAATATCGAAATAGATATTCTCTATTTCTTTACTTTCCATTTCGGTGTTAGCCGGTAATATAAACATATTTATTTCAATAGCATCAGCACCTGCATTTTCTACTTTTTTAGCAAAATCTAACCATTCAACCGATGATACACAACTTATACTTGCAATTACAGGAATATTAACAGCTTTTTTTGCATCCTTTATTAAAGATAAATAACTACCAAGCTTATGAGCTTTTAAATAATACCCTAATTGATCTTCAACTGCTTGATATGTACCATACATATTGTTTAAACGTTCTGCATCAATTTCCATTAATATTTGCTCCTCGAACAAGGATTTTAACACAATAGCTCCGGCTCCGGCTGCTTCATGTTTTTTAATTCTTTCTACCGAGTTATTTAACTCAGAACTTCCTACTATAATTGGACTTTTTAGCTTTAGCCCAAGATATTTAGTTGTTAAATCTGCCATTTTATTTATTTTTTAGTTAGAGGTTAAAAGTTACAGGTTAAAAGTTACAAATTTTATTTTATTTCTAAAACGTTATAAACCTGCAACCTTAAACCTTTTAACTTTCTACTATTATTTATCTACCTTCATTTAAGAATTTATCGATAGATTGTGCTCCACGATGACCATTTGCAATACCGTGAATTACATCCGGTCCTTCAATGATGTCGCCACCAATAAATAACCAAGGTAATCCTTTTGCTTGCCAATCTTCGTTTACAAGAATTCTGCCTCTAGGCCCAAACTCAATTTTAGATTTAATCTCTTCTGATAAATAAGATAAATCCATTCCTTGACCAATAGACTCGATAACCATATCACCTTCAAAAATTCTTTCATCAGCTTCATCAAACTTAGGGTTAAATGCTCCTGTTTCATCAAATATTGAAAGACACTTCCAAACTCTAAGACCTGTTACTTTACCATCTGTAATTACAACCTCTTGAGGTCCATATCCAGGTATAATTGTACATCCTTCTTCACGAGCTTCAACAACCTCTTCTCTATCAGCAGGCATATGTTCTTCATCCTCTAATGAAGTAGCAATAACATTAACTTCACCAAATTTCTCCATTTGTAACCTAGCCATAGAACGTGTAATATCCATTGCCACGTTACCTCCACCAATTACAACTACTTTCTTCTCTACAGGAACTGGAGCACCAGTTACAATATTTCGAAGTAAATCTACCGATTGATAAACATTTTCGTGTTCTGAACCAGGAATACGTGTACTTCTACCTAAGTGAAGTCCTGTACCTGCATAAACAGCGTCAAAATCTTTACTTAACTGTTCTAAAGTAATATCAGTTCCAACATTTACATTATATTTTATATCAACTCCAAGCGATAAAATGTAATCTACATCTTTATCAATTTGGTCGTAAGGTAAACGATACGATGGAATACCATAACGCATCATACCACCTGCTTGAGGTAATTTTTCAAATATTGTACAGTTATATCCAAGTAATGCTAAATAGTGTGCTGCAGATAAGCCTGCAGGACCAGAACCAATAATAGCAACTTTTTTATCGTTTTTGGCAATCTCACCTGTACCAAGCATATCTTTATACTTATCAACATCTGCAGGAATTTGATCGGCAATATAGCGTTTTAACCAACGAATTGATAATGGATCACTACCATTTTTAAAACCAACTGAACAAACATCTTCACATTTATGTGTACAAATACGACCACAAATTTCAGGAAGTGGATTTGTTTCATAAAGGATTTTCATACCATGTTCCATATCGTCATCACGAACAGCTTTGATATATTCCGGTATTCCCATATGTGCAGGACAAGTAGCAGTACAAATACCACAAGCAACACAACGGTCAGCTTCTTTTTTTGCTTGTTCAGCAGAATAACCTTTTACAAATTCAATAAAAGAATCTTTACGCTCATCTGCGTGAAGTTCTTCCATATGAACTCTTTCATGACTATAAAATTCATAACCATGACCCGGTTTTCTCCAACCTTCTTCTTTTTCGTACCAATCTTTTGGTGTTACTCCCGGTGTGAATATAAAATTATCAGGATCTGTATCAACCCATGTATAAGCATTTGTTAAACGTAAAGAATCGGTTGTACAAATATCTACACAAAGTGCACACCAGCAACAACGACCATAATCTATAGATGGACGTAATCCACTATCTCCACTCTTTGTTTCTATACCTTCTACACCTTCAATAGGAACCAAATCTATGGCTTGATTTTCGCAAATAGCCTCACAAGAACCACAACCAATACAAAGCTGAACATCGTTATCGTGAAAACCTCTATAACGAGGAGCTGCTTCTCTAGTAAAAGGATCTTTTATAGTAACAGGCTCTTTTACAACACGACTCCATGCTGTAAAGGGTGTTAATATATCTTTTAAATTAAAACTCATTTTCTTTTAGTTTAAAGTTATAAAGTTGAAAGGTTGAAAGGTTTGAGTTGTTACACTTTATACTTTTTACTTTCTACTTTTTTACTAAATTTACCTCTCTATTTCCGGAGGGCAAGTTTGTAATGAAACCATTATCGCATGAACATCAGCAACATCTTGACCGATAAGCATATGCTCTAGTACAGAAATTGCATGATTATAACTTGGACCACGAAGATTAATTCTACGAGGTTTATCGCTACCATCTGTTACATAATACATTCCCATTTCGCCACGTCCACTTTCTAAACGAACGTAAGTTTCACCCTTAGGAATTTTCCAGTTTAATACGTTTGGCATTTTACATCTAATATCACCTTTTTTTGGCATTTTTGCCATAATCTGACGTATTAAATCTACAGTTTGTATTAACTCTTGCCAACGAATCCAAGTACGAGAATAAACATCTCCATCGGTTGCTGTTGGAGGATCAAAATCTAATTTATCGTAATATAAATACGGATTATCCTTACGAACATCTCGCTTTACACCACAACACCTTGCATTTGTTCCTACTATACCATATTTATCGACCATTTCTGGAGTAATAACAGCTAAACCTTTTGCTCTTTGTTTAAAAACAGAATTATGAAACATTAATTTTTTTATCCTAATAATAAAATCATCAATATCACGTAGGTTATCTTCCATTCTTTCTTTAAAACCATCAGGTAAAGCACCCCTAACACCTCCCGGTATTATATACATATGATATACACGAGCACCTGACAATTCTTCGAATCTATCGAGAATTAAATCTCTCAAATAAACGCCCCATTGTACACCTATCCCCAATGCAAATGTACCACCTTGTCCTGGTACACCACGCAATAAACCTGCTAAACGAGCCATCTCTAAAGATAACATACGTAACCAATTAGCATATTCAGGAACTGCATCAGCATATCCAGAAAGCTCTTCGGTTGAACGTGCTATAAAATATTCATTTGTATCCGGTTCTGCCACACACATACGAATACTTGTAGGAAAACCTTGTACAAATAAACGTCGTTCAATCAGTTTTTCGAAACCACGGTGAAGATATCCAACATGAGTTTTAGCTCTCATTACAGTAGTTCCTTGCACAGTAAGTTCAATAGCCATATTACCAGTTACACCAGGGTGATTTGGTCCTAACCAAATTTTCTGATATTTATGTGATGACAAGTCAATTTCTGTATCTTCTGTTACAGTCTGACTAGGTAACAACTTTTCGTCTGGCTTAAAGCCTAAAAATTTATTTATCATCTTTTCTCTGTTTAGCAGTTACAGGTTGATTAGGATATAATTTCTTACGCATATATTCAGCAGGGTCATTAGTCTTACGGTTTCCACGAGGGAAGTAAGTTTTTTCTGCATATTCATGAGTATCGAAATCACGTCGCATAAATGGTGTTTCATCCCATCCTTCAACCACAAAATTTTCTTCTAATCTTGGACTACCAGGGAAAACTATTCCGAAAGATTCGTGCATTTCTCTTTGATATGTCCAAACTGATTTCCATAAATGATGAGCAGAAACCATTTCAGGATTCTCTCTATCAATATAAACTTTTATTCCTATATCATTCTTTAATTTAGGATTATGTAACAAGTATAAAAGTTGATATTTACCATCTTCTATCCAATCTACACAACTCATCATTACTAAATGTGTATAGCCTTCGTAGTCTCTTAAATAAGTTACTGCTTCAATAGCATTTTCCTTACTTATCGCTGCAAAAACTAGATTATCACGCTGATAAACCACTTCTTGCAATTCATATTTTGAACTTAATTTTTCTATTAATTCTTTCATTGCTCAGTTTTTACCAGTTATAATCAGGCATATTCCAATCTTTAATAATTTTTTTCTGATTGGCTTTATACTCATCAAAATTTCTCGCATACTCGTTTGCTTTTTCAGCTTTTCCTTCTTTAATTAGTTGCTTTAGTTTAACAAAACCATGCAATAATGCTTCAGGACGAGGCATACAACCTGCAATATAAACATCAACAGGAATGTATTTATCTAAACGGTTAATTGTACTATAAGAATCGTAGTACATTCCACCGTTAATTGTACAACTACCAAGTGCCAAAATATATTTTGGAGAAGGCATTTGCTCGTATGTTCTAATTACTCTCTTTAAGGTTTTTACCGAAAGATAACCGGAGATTATAAAAGCATTCGATTGACGAGGTGTAGGTCGCATTTGCACACCATAACGAAACATATCGAAACGAGGTGTTACCAAAGGAGGTATTTCAATACTACCACAACCTGTACCAAAGCCAAGTACCCAAATACTTTCGGCACGTGCCCAGTTTAAGAATTTCTCAACAACTCCACCACGAGGTTTTTCCTCTTTTGGTTTTTCGTTACTAAAATAATCGTATAATGGATTTACTTCTATAATTGAACCGTCAGGAGCAACAACTTCTCTTTTCTCATCCTCAGGACGAGTGAAGTTTTTCTTAGAGTTTTTAACATTAGCTTCTGAATTGGCTAACATTTCACTCGTTTTATTATTTAAATCTAATTCAGACATATTTAATCTTTTTTAGAACATAAAAATTATAACTGCTAATACTCCTAATAATAATGGTACTTTAAAGAACCACGTAACAGATTGTTCAATTTTGAAACGAGGAAATACCATTCCAACAAAAACTGACCAAAAGTAAATTAAGAATGATTTAACAATTAATTCTAACCAACTTGTAGCACCACCAAAAACTAAATTCATAAATAGAACAGCTTCCATTACATGAAGTGTAGCCCCAGCCGACATCATAAATCCTAAATAAGTACCTTCGTACTCAGTAGCAGGACCAATTAATATCTCGTTTGGTGCTTTTACCAAATTAAATGGTGAGTGCCCTAAGGCTCCTAGCATTGCTAGAATAATAGCTGCTGCTGCAAATGGATTAGTAAATAAAACCCAATGCATTATTCCTCCTTGTTGTGCTTCTACAATTTTATAAATTGAAAAAGTATCAAATTGTATTGCTATTGATAAGAAAGCTAATGTTAAAGGTAATTCAACAGCAGCATGTTGTGCTAATCCCCTTGTAATACCCATTGCAGCATAAGGATGTCCACCTTCTCCAGCTCCTAATGCCATACCTAACATTCCGAAAACATTAAAATACATTATTAGAATTAAATCTCCTTCAAAAGAGAAGTTAGTCCAAGGACCATCAGGTGAACCTGTAAAAACCATTGGCATAAATAAAAATAAACCAATACCTCCAGTTAATCTAAAAACAGGTCCAATATAATACATTATACCATGAGTAATAACTGTTCTTGTACTGATACTTTTAAATAAGTTAATCCAAGGCTGTTTAAATGGAATTCCATGTCTTCCTGCCATACGAGCACCAATTTTTCGCATGGTTGCTCCCATTAAAAATCCCCAATTTAAAACTATTAAAAATCCAAGGATTGTATATGCTAATTTTGCGTATATATTCATTTTTTTATCCTCCTATTATTACAAGGTAAGTAATTAAGATAAAGAACACTATATGTAACATATATGCCTGTCCATTACCGCTATATAATCTGCGTGTAAAACCTGCAGTATCGTGCAATATATTTGTTACTCTATCCCAAAATGTTTCTACTAATGGAATAGTTGCTACCCACATGGCTTTATACAACCCTTCAAAAGCATTGTATGCAACATGAGTTGTTTCAGGACGTTCAGGACGTTCTCCAGAATAGGTTATATCAAATTGCTTAACTTTATGAGCTTTGCGTGTTGATAACATCAACCAAATTAAAACAGTCATAAAAGTAGCACCAATTGTCATTCCTATCAAAGAACCAGACCATTGTCCATATTTAGAGATTGCTGTTCCGCCATCCCATATTAGTTGTCCGTCAGGGAAGAACTGAGCTATCATATTTCCAAGTGGTTGTAATATCCATTCAGGTTTTGCGGCGTACACCATTAAACCTGCTATTAATGTGTAAATAGGTATTAAAAACCATATACTTATTTCTTTTACATTTCTGTGATTATCTTTTAATTGACCTAAAAATACGGTATGAATTAATCTCCACAAATACATAAAAGCTAAAATACCGGAGAAAGAAAATAAAGCTCCTTGCAGATACCAACCTTTTTCTAATACAGCATTATAGAACAACCATTTACCAGTAAATCCAGACAATGGAGGCACTCCTGAAAGAGCAATAATACCAATCATTACAGCTACGAAAGCTAAAGGCATACGTTTTATTAAACCTCCCATTTCGTACATATTATGTGTTCCAACTCTCATTACAACAGCTCCAATAGTTAAGAAAAGGACAGCTTTATATAAAAAGTGATTTATTACATAAGAAAAACCGGCTAACCAACCAAGATGTGTCATCATTGCTAAGCCAAAGACAATATATCCTAATTGTCCAATTGAAGAATAAGCTAATAAACGTTTTGCATCTTCTTGGAAAATTGCCATTAAGTTACCTACAAAAGCTGTTATTGCACCTAACCAACCTAAAGCATAAGCTAATTCGGTATATTGATTATTTTCTGCACCCATACCAATTAAAGCAAGTACAACACCAAATACACCAGCTTTAAGTAAAATAGCTGATACCATTGGAGAAACATCAGATTCTGCTTCACCGTGAGCACCAGGCAACCAAATATGTAAACCAACTGCTGCTGTTTTAGTTAAGAAACCTGCAATTAATAGTCCATAAGCCCAATAAGGGATGTATTGAATATTATTAATAATATCCATTGCAAACGAATCTTGTCCAACATGAGCTATTCCTAAACCTGCTAATAATGCGTAAGCACCACCAATAGAAAATAACATATAGCTTAATCCGTGTGGCATAGAGCGTTTTCCTCTTATAATTAAGAAATACGAACCTGCGGTCATTAATTCCCAACCATAGAAAAATTCTAAAGTTGTTTTAGCCTCAATTATTCCAGTTAAACCTGCGTACATTAATATTGCAACAGGATAAAAACCTGCACGAGTACCTTTATATGCATATCCTGCTATTAAAGCAAGAATTCCTCCAAGCATAAATATACCTTCAAATATCAATCTTAACGTATCACCCTCTAAATCAGGATAAATAAAATACGAATAAGCCAACATTCCTGCAATTGCAATAGTATTCTTAACAAATACAGGTAAGAAATCTAATGCTAATAATAAACCAACAAATGCAAGTGGAATAAAATTAATTTCTGCACCAACTTCTGTAAATTGAGCAGTAAAATAACCCATTACATATAGTCCAATTGCTACCATCCATACAGGAACAATTTTATGTATTTCTATTTTGAAATCTTCTAAATGTTCATTTTCGCCTTTAATTGCATAGCCAAACCAACGGAAAAGATACACAGCTTCCATCATTGAACCAAATAAGATTGCAACAACCCAAGCCATATTCCCTGTTTTTACCAATTCCATTACTAATGTCCATTTTGCAAAGAACGAAGGAAATGGAGGAAAACCAATTAAAGCAAAAATAAATGTACCCATTAAGAATAAAAAGAATGGCTTTTTACGAATAACTGCCCAACCTTTTAAACCTTTTGATTTTACAATACCTGATATCCAGAACAAACCGGCTTTAGCCATATAGTGTGAAATTAATATACCAAATACTATATATGGTGTTTGGTCTCCAAGAATATCTCTAAATCCTAAAATTAACATTAAAAGACCTAACTGCCCTATTGATGAATAACCAAGCATTCTTCTTGTATTCTCTTGTTTAATACCAAGTAAGTTACTACCAACAAAGGTTACAGCCCCAATTAATGAAATATAATAATACCATTCAGGTCCTGCAATATCCATTACTTTAGATAAAACAAAAAACGAAGCTGTTGCAGATGCAGCAGAAACAACTGCCGAGAAACCTGCATTAGAACCTTCGTATAAATCAAGCCCCCAACCATTAGCAGGGAAAGGTTTAAGTTCTAAAATTATTGCAATCATTATCATAAATACAGCAACTGCACCACCTTTAATTCCACTTAGGTTAGCATCAATCATACCATCAAGGTTAAGAGTACCTGTAAAATAATATGCGAATATTATTCCTATAAGTAAAAACCCTGATATAATACTTGTTGCCAAAATATATTTGAAACCTGCACCCATTGAGCGAGTACCTTTTTCAAGTAATATAAGTCCGGCAATTGCAATACTTGAAACCTCCATAAAAACAAAAAGGTTAAAAATATCACGTGTCATTACCATCACGTTAAGTCCCATCAGCATAATTAAATAAACAACCTGAGCGTTAGAGCCTCGATTTTTTAAGCTGTTGAACATATATATACCTCCAAGCAAACCGGCAAAATTAATAAGAAGTGTTACGAATGCTTCGTAATGTCCCATTAATAAGTTAATAGACAATGGTGGCATAAATCCGGCTGTATATACATACTCCGGTGTTTGATCTCCAAATTGGAATGCAGAAAACCACTGATATGAAATAAATGTCATAAAAGTAATGGCTGCTAAAACTAAACCTCCTGTAAAGTTTTTCCCAAATTTATTTAAAACTCCGATTGCGAAGCCAGCACCTAATGCTGTTGCTACTATAAATATAGGTGTTACCATTTTAGATCGTTAAATTTATTAATTTCTAAAGTCTTTTTCGCTTTATATAATTTCATTGCGTAAGCCAACATTAAAGCTGTAACACCAAAACCAATAACAATTGCAGTAAGTACTAATGCTTGTGGCACAGGGTCAACTACCGATGCAGAAACGTCGTGATACCCCGTTTGTGCAACAGCGTTATCAATAATTGGTGCAGTTTTTCCTTTAACATAACCAAGGCTAACTATTAATATGTTAATACCTGTATTAAGTATAGAAAAGCCAACAATGATTTTAATTATATTTTTTTGTGTTAACACACCCCAGAAACCTACTAATATAAGTAAGAATCCTATTAAAAGGCTAATGTGTCCTAAATCTATATATTCCATTATGCTTCTTTTTGAGATTTTTGATATTTATTAAGAATATTAGATATCTCTGCTCCTACTTTTAAACCTACAAAACTGTAGATAATAGGAATTGCTCCTGCACTAAATAGTGTTCCAAATTCGCCTAAACCATCTTGTCCAAATATTTTATTATCTAAAAATCCTCCGGCTAAAACCATTCCTAAAATACCTATTACAACAAATGATACTCCAGAAACACTTTCTACCCAATGAATTACATGATAATTTAATCTCACATTTGGGTTAGCCATTATCATTAAAGCAACTCCAGTTGCAATAATAGCACCTCCTTGGAAGCCTCCTCCCGGTGTTAAATGACCATTCATAAACACATAAATACCAAATAAGAAAATTATAGGTATTAATACTTGGGATGCAGTAACTAAGAGTTCTGATGTTTCTCTATGGTCAATAGAACTATCGTAGTCTTCATCTTTAAGCTTTAAAAAGAAAGCTATAATAGAAGCTGTTAAAAATAATATTGTTACCTCGCCAAGAGTATCAAACCCTCTGTATGTTACTACAATTGCAGTTACTAAGTTAGCAGCTCCAACTTCTTGAGCACCTTGTGCCGCAAAATGTTGCGAAATACCTGCTAATTCTGTTCTTGTTTCGTAATTAGAGTATGTATTATAAAACATATACCCCATTACCAAGATTACTAAAGCTATTAATATATTTCTAAGCATCGGATCTTTTTATTTTATTTAATACATAAAAGAAAATCAAAGTTGATAATCCACTACCTATTGATGCTTCTGTCATAGCTACATCTGGTGCAGCCATTAGTAAATATAAAACTGAAGCAAACAAACTCACAACTCCGGCAGCAATAATTGCTATCGAAAGTTTTTTATTATGAATAGCAACAAATGAAAGCACAATGCTAACAATCCCTATTACAATTGCTATTCCTACAAATAATATCTGATTATTCATTACCCGGCTCCTTTATTACATTATTATCAATATCTTCTTTCAGCTTATCAACTTTAGTAAGTTTCGATAATGGAACTTTCATAAAATATGCAGCTCGCATTAAAACATGTGAAGATACCGGGTTAGTTAAAAGGATAAAAATAATAAGAATAATTACTCTTCCTATCCAGTTTCCATCGCTCCAAGCATCATATTTATATAAGCCTACTCCTATAAAAGATACAATTGCACCTAAAGTAGAAGCTTTTGTTCCTGTTTGAACTCTATTGTATACATCAGGCATTCTTAACAAACCTATTGCAGATATCAATAGAGAAAAAGAACCCATAAGAAGCATTATAGCTCCAACTAATTTCATTATCTCCATATTATAAACCTTTCTGTATATATTTAGCTACTACGATAACTCCAATAAAACTCAATAGTCCGTAAACTATTGCTACATCGAAGTATATCATTCTGTTACTCAACATTGCTATTACACTGATTATTACTAACGATGATATTGTTAGCGAATCAAAAGCAACTACTCTATCAACAACAGATGGACCTTTTACAAATCTCACCATTGCCATCAACATAGCCAAGGTCATTATACCGACCGCTATGTACACTATCATTTCAGGACTAATCATAAAGCACCTCCAAATATTTTTCGAATTTTGCAACCAACTCTTCCGTAACTTTTTCTACATCTTCATTGTCAACATTAATCCAATGAATGTAAAAAGTATCACCTTCTACTTGAAGAGTGAAAGTTCCCGGAGTAAGTGTAATTGAATCTGCTAAAATTAAACGAGCCATTTTCGACTTCAATTTAGTTTTAACTTTAACAATACCAGGATTGATTGGTAAACTCGGAGAAAGAACTCTCTTAGTTACATCAATATTTGCTTTTATCAACTCTACGATAAAAACAACTAAGTACATGAACGTATAAGCAAATGCTTTTGGAGTTAAATTGATTGAAGTAAACAAATCGCAATTTGAACAGAACACCACACTAAGAAATAGTGATATTGCAGCTCCAATTACTATGTTTACAGGGTCAATTGTCCAATTGAGCAAAAGCCAAGCTATCATTAGTACAAGAAATGAAACAATTAAATTTTTAGTTTTCATTACTACTTTTTAAAATTTCGTAACAAAATTATATAAACAAAGCTTTCCAAATGTTGTTTTTTAACACCGATAATGTATTTGAATCTATTCTAAATTACTAAATATATACCTATCTCTATGTATTATTGAATGATACAATAATATATGTTTTACAACAATGTTTAAAAACATGCAAAACCTCGCTAATAACGATAAACAGAGGTTTATATCTGTTTTAGTCTATTAAAAAACCACTATATATTAATATATAGATATTTAGATGTTATACCATATATATATACCTCTATATCTTTATTTTATATATTCAGCTCTAACTTTTTATATTTAAAGAAGTTATTTTTATTTTCAAATATTAAAAATTAAATTAAATTTGTAAACTAATAAAATATTAAAAAAATATAATAGTAAAACAAATGAGTAAGACTATTAAACTAAACAAAGGTTTAAACATAAATTTACAGGGAAAACCTGTGGAACAATTAGTTGACTCTGGTATAAGTACAACATATGCCATTAAGCCTACCGATTTTCCCGGCCTCATTCCTAAAATTGTAGTTAAACCGGGGTTTGAGGTAAAAGCTGGTTCTGTATTGTTTTTTGACAAATATAATCCGGAAATTAAATTTACTTCACCAGTAAGTGGGAAAATTAAAGAAATTGAAAGAGGTGAACGCAGAAAAGTTTTAAGAGTAATTATTGAAACAACATCAGAAATTCAATATGAAGATTTTGGTAAAAAAGAAATAAACTCTTTAAAAGCAGATGATGTTAAAAAAACTCTTTTAGATTCAGGAACATGGACATTTATTCGTAAGCGTCCTTATGCAATTATTGCAAATCCTGAGGAAAAGCCAAAGTCAATATTCATTTCAGGTTTTGATAATGCACCTTTAGCTCCTAATTATGATTTTATAATAAAAGAGAACGCTAAAGAATTTCAAGCAGGTATCGATGCAATATCTAAACTAACTGATGGAAAAGTTCACTTAAATATTAGTGATAAAACAGGAAGTGTATATTCTAATATTACCGGAGTTGAAAAAAACACATTTATAGGTAAGCATCCTTCAAGCACAGTAGGAGTACAAATAAACCATATAGCCCCTTTAAACAAGGGTGAAGTTATTTGGTATATAAATCCACAAGATATTGTAATTATAGGTCGTCTATTTACAGAAGGAAAATACGATGCACGTAAAATAGTTGCATTAACCGGCTCTGAAGTTAACGAAGCTAAATATTATAATACACGAATTGGTGCTAGTATTAATAGTATAACCGAAAATAATGTAAAAGAAGGAAACAACCGATATATTTCAGGAAATGTTTTAACAGGAACTAAAGTTGATAAAAATGATTATTTAAGCTTTTATGATTCTCAAATAACAATAATTCCAGAAGGAGATTATTATGAATTTTTCGGTTGGATTTCTCCTCGTTTAAATAAGTTTTCAATGTCGAGACTATATTTTTCGTGGTTAATGCCTAACAAAAAATACACTTTAGATACCAACATAAATGGCGGTGAAAGAGCATTTGTTGTTTCAGAGCAGTACGAAAAAGTTGTTCCAATGGATATATATCCTGTTGAATTATTAAAAGCTTGTTTAGCAGAAGATATTGACAAAATGGAACAATTAGGAATTTACGAAGTAGCAGAAGAAGAATTTGCTTTATGCGATTTTGTTTGTACTTCTAAAATAGAAACTCAAGATATTATTCGTAAAGGTATTAATTTAATGATAAAAGAATTAAGTTAAAAATGAAAGCATTAAGAAAATTATTAGATAATATAAAACCTCACGTAGAAAAAGGTGGTAAATTCCACTATCTATATTCGGGGTTTGATGCTGTTGAGACATTATTTTTTGTACCTAACACTGTTGCAAAAAAAGGAGCTCATATAAGAGATGCTATTGATTTAAAACGTACAATGTTTATTGTTGTAATTGCACTTATACCTGCACTACTTTTTGGTATGTGGAACATAGGGCATCAACATTTTTTATCAATTGGCGAAACAGAAACATTTATGGGTACATTCCTTTTCGGATTACTTAAAATGTTACCGTTAATAATAGTATCGTATGGAGTTGGTTTAGGATTAGAAATACTTTTTGCTCAAAATAGAGGACACGAAGTAAACGAAGGTTTCTTTGTATCAGGTATGTTAATTCCATTAATTGTACCAATCGACACACCTTTATGGATGGTTGGCATAGCTGTAGCTTTTGCGGTTATTATTGGAAAAGAAGTATTTGGAGGTACAGGTATGAATATATGGAACCCTGCCCTACTTGCACGTGCTTTCCTATTTTTTGCATATCCTTCTGATATGTCAGGCGATAAAGTTTGGGTTGAAGGAATGAGTCATTTAGATAAAGTTGCTGATGGTTTTTCAGGTGCTACACCTTTAGCTGTAATGGCAGCCGAAGCTGGCGATAAGGTTTCAACTTTTGCAAACGGTATTGGTAATTGGTCAGTTATAGATTTAGTTATTGGAAGTTATCCAGGCTCAATTGGAGAAACATCTGTAATTGCAATAGGAATTGGTGCATTAATCCTTTTATTTACAGGCATTGCAAGTTGGAAGGTAATGTTTTCAGTATTTGCCGGAGGTTTAGGAATGGGATTATTGTTTAATGTAGTTGCTCCTGAGAGTAATATTTTTATGCAAATGCCTGCATATTATCACCTTTTAATAGGTGGTTTTGCATTTGGAGCTGTATTTATGGCTACCGACCCTGTATCGGCAGCACAAACAAGTAAAGGAAAATATATATATGGTTTCTTAATCGGAGTTATTGCTGTTTTAATAAGAGTTGTTAACCCTGCATACCCTGAAGGTATGATGTTATCAATATTATTACTTAACACATTTGCTCCGTTAATCGACTTCTATGTTATTCAAGGAAATATTAAGAAACGTTTAAAAAGAGTTAAAGTAACTGCTTAAATTATTAGAGATGAAGAAAGATAGTAATTTATATATATTTATGTACGCTTCAATTATGGTAATAATTGTAGCAGCTGTATTATCGTTTACTGCCGAAACACTAAAGCCAATTCAAAAACAAAATGTTAAAGTTGAAAAAATTCAAAACATTTTAAGTTCTGTTGGTATTAAAAGCACAAAACAAAATGCAGAGGAAATGTTCGACAAATACATTCCTAATAATAACAGAATTCTAATTAACTCTAAAGGTGAAAAAGTTGAAGGTAACGCTTTCAATATAAACCTCAAGATAGAGAATAGCAAAGCTATTGACCAAAGAAGTCTTCCATTATTTATTGTAAACATGGACGACGGAACTAAAAAAACTATTGTTCCTTTATTAGGTACAGGACTTTGGGGACCAATTTGGGGATATATAGCTTTTGAACCGGACAATAACACTATTTTTGGTGCAATTTTCGACCATAAAGGAGAAACTCCAGGTTTAGGAGCTGAAATAAGCAAAGATTGGTTTCAAAAACCATTTAAAGGTAAAACTATTTTTGAAGGCGATAAATTTGTTTCAATAACAGTTCATAAAGGAGGACATGGTGCTGCAGAAAGAGCCGGAGACACAAAACACGGTGTTGATGCAATTTCAGGTGGTACTATTACAAGTAAAGGACTTGAAAAAATGGTTTATGAAAGTTTAGAAGGATATCAATCTTACTTTAAAGAAAATAAATAAAAATATTATTATGAGTGAATTTTTATCAAAAAAGAGTTTAAAACTGTTAACAGACCCTCTTAACGACAACAACCCTATTACAGTTCAAGTACTTGGTATTTGTTCGGCATTAGCTGTTACCGTTAAAGTTGAGCCTGCTATAGTTATGGGAATATCAGTAATGGTTGTAACAGCAATGGCAAACTTAATAGTATCCTTGTTAAGAAATAGTATTCCTGATAGAATTAGAATAATTGTACAATTAGTTATTGTTGCAGCTTTAGTAATTATTGTTGACCAAGTATTAAAAGCTTATGCTTACGATGTAAGTAAACAACTTTCGGTATTTGTTGGGCTTATTATAACAAACTGTATTATTATGGGACGTTTAGAAGCATTCGCTTTAGCAAACAAACCCGGAGCATCATTCTTAGACGGAATTGGAAACGGACTTGGATATGCTGTTATTTTAATTATAATTGCTGTAATTCGTGAACTATTTGGTGCCGGAACTATTACATTACCCGGTTTAGGTGAGTTACACGTAGTACCTCAAGCATTTTACGATTTTGGTTATAAAAATAACGGTTTAGTTATTTTACCACCAATGGCTTTAATTGTTGTAGGATTAATAATTTGGTTCCAAAGAGCTAAAAATAAAGGTTTAATTGAATCAAAATAAGAAATTTAGATTATGGAAAATTTAATTAACATATTTGTAAAGTCGATTTTTATCGACAATATGGTATTTGCATACTTCTTGGGTATGTGTTCTTTTTTGGCTGTTTCAAAAACAGTTAAAACATCAACAGGTCTGGGTTTGGCAGTAATTTTTGTACTTGGTATTACTGTACCGGTAGATTACTTACTAAACGAATATATTTTAAAACCAGGAGCTTTAGCTTGGTTAAGTCCAAAATATGCAGAAGTAGATTTAAGCTTTTTAAGTTTCATTATATTTATTGCAATTATTGCATCAATGGTGCAATTAGTTGAAATGATTGTTGAAAAATTTGCACCTTCATTATACGCATCTCTTGGTATATTCTTACCACTTATTGCTGTAAACTGTGCAATTTTAGGAGGCTCATTATTTATGCAAGAAAGAGACTATCAATCGGTAGCCGAAGCAACATCGTTTGCACTTGGTTCAGGTATTGGCTGGTTCTTGGCTATTGTAGGAATTGCTGCTATTCGTGAAAAAATTAAATACTCTAACGTTCCTGCCCCACTTCGTGGTTTAGGTATAACATTTATTGTTACAGGTCTTATGGCCATTGCGTTTATGAGTTTTATGGGTATTAAACTTTAATCAGAAAATAAAATGATTATATTGTCAACAACATTCGTAATTACGGTAGGAGTAATAGTATTCTTATCAGTAACACTTGTATTAGTTTCTATTTTGTTATTTGCAAAAGCAAAACTTATGCCATCAGGCGAAGTTAAATTAACAATAAATGGAGAAGATGAAAGAATAATCTCTCCGGGCTCTACCCTCCTATCAACACTTGGTGGTCAAAAAATATTGTTACCATCAGCTTGTGGTGGTGGTGGTACATGTGCAATGTGTCGTATTCAAGTTCCTGAAGGTGGTGGTGGAATATTACCAACAGAAACAGGTTACTTTACACGTAAAGAAGCACAAAACAATTGGCGTTTAGCTTGTCAAGTTAAAGTTAAAAACGACATGGAAATACTTATTCCTCAAGAAATTATGGGAATTAAGAAATGGGAATGTGAAGTTGTTTCTAATAATGGACAAGCTACATTTATTAAGGAATTTGTGGTTAAATTACCTGAGGGAGAAACCCTTGATTTCCGCTCAGGAGGTTATATTCAAATTGATGTTCCTAAAATAGACGTAGATTTCAAAGATTTTGATATTGAAGAACAATATAGAGAAGACTGGGATAAACTAAAAATGTGGGATTTAAAAATGGTTAATCCTGAGGAAACATACCGTGCATACTCAATGGCTAACCACCCCGCTGAAGGAAATATTGTAATGCTTAATATTAGAATAGCAACTCCTCCATGGGACAGAACAAAAAACGCTTGGGCAAATGTAAATCCGGGTATCTGCTCTTCATTTATTTTCTCTCGTAAACCTGGCGATAAAGTTATGGTTTCCGGACCTTATGGCGAGTTCTTTATTAAAGATACCGATAACGAAATGATGTTTATTGGTGGTGGTGCAGGTATGGCTCCAATGCGTTCACATATTTTCGACCAATTCCAAACTAAAAAAACAACACGTAAAGCTACATTCTGGTATGGTGCACGTTCTTACAAAGAAGTTTTTTACGAAGACCATTTCCGAAAAATAGAATCTGATTTTCCTAACTTTAAATTTGAGATAGGTTTATCTGAACCATTACCAGAAGATAACTGGACTGGTTATACAGGATTTATTCACCAAATAATTTACGATAATTATTTAAATAAACATGAAGAGCCTGAAGATATTGAATATTACCTATGTGGTCCTCCTATGATGAATTCAGCAGTAGAAAAAATGCTGTACGATTTAGGAGTTCCTAAAGAAAATATTATGTTCGATGATTTTGGGTGATTACTTATAACAAAAAAAGAATTAGAAAGTCCTACAGAAATGTGGGACTTTTTTTATAACAAAAAACCATAAAGACTAAACAACATTCAGCAATTTTTTCATTTTTGAAAATTCCCTATTTTATTATACTTTTGTAAATTAATATCAACAATAATATGGATAAATACAATATAAGTCATTTAAGGGAACTTGAATCGGAATCAATATTTGTTTTACGCGAAGTTGCAGCACAATTTGAAAACCCTGTAATGCTATTTTCAGGAGGAAAAGATTCTATAGTTATGTTTCATTTAGCACGTAAGGCCTTTTGGCCGGCAAAAGTACCTTTTCCTTTGATGCACATCGATACAGGTCATAATTTCCAAGAAACTTTAGATTTTAGAGACAAATTAATGGAAGAGACAGGAACAAATTTAATTGTAAAATATGTTCAAGATTCTATTAACCAAGGACGTGTTGCCGAAGAAACAGGACCAAATGCAAGTAGAAACAAAGCACAGACTACTACCCTACTAGATGGATTAGAAGAAGGAAAATATGATTGTGCCATGGGTGGCGGACGTAGAGACGAAGAAAAAGCACGTGCTAAAGAGCGATTTTTCTCTCATCGTGATGAGTTTGGACAATGGGATCCTAAAAATCAACGTCCAGAATTGTGGAATATTTTTAATGGAAGAAAAGCAATGGGTGAACATTTTAGAGTTTTTCCTATTAGTAACTGGACTGAAATGGACATTTGGCAGTATATTTTATTAGAAAATATACCTTTACCAAACCTTTATTATACTCACGAACGTGAAGTAGTTGAACGCGATGGAACTCTTCTTGCAAAATCGCCTTACATTAAATTGCGTGATGGAGAAAAATGGCAAAAACAAATTGTTAGATTCCGTACTATTGGCGATATGACTTGTACAGGAGCTATAAATTCAAACGCTAATACTCTTGAAGATATTATTAACGAAGTAGCATCAACAAGAGTTACAGAACGTGGCGGTCGTGCCGATGATAAACGCTCTGAAGCTGCTATGGAAGACCGTAAGAAAGAAGGATACTTTTAATCAATTAGTGATATTCAATAAACAATTAACAATATAAAAATATAAATAGTGTCAGAAGAAAAATTTTCAACAAAAGGATACTTAGACATGGAGCTTTTACGATTCACTACAGCCGGTAGTGTTGACGATGGTAAAAGCACACTGATAGGTAGATTATTATACGATAGTAAAGCAATTTTTGAAGACCAACTTGAAGCAATAGAGGCTACAAGTAAAAAATCTGGTAAAGATGAGGTTGATTTAGCTTTACTTACTGACGGTTTACGTGCAGAACGTGAGCAAGGAATTACAATTGATGTTGCATATCGCTATTTTGCAACTCCAAAACGTAAATTTATTATTGCAGATACACCCGGCCACGTTCAATATACAAGAAATATGGTAACAGGTGCAAGTACAGCTAACCTTGCAATTGTTCTTGTTGATGCACGTCATGGTGTAATTGAACAAACAATCCGCCATGCATTTATTGCTTCTCTTTTACAAATTCCTCACGTAGTAATATGTGTAAATAAAATGGATTTAGTTGATTACAGCGAAAATGTTTACGAAAAAATTAAAAAACAATTTACCGATTTTTCTGCTAAATTAGATTTACCTGATGTTAGATTTATTCCTATTTCTGCATTAAAAGGTGATAATGTTGTACATCAATCTAAAAACATGGATTGGTATTCCGGCACAACGCTAATGTACACTCTTGAAAATATATACATTAGCTCTGATGTTAATTTAATTGATACTCGTTTTCCTGTTCAATATGTTGTGCGACCACAAACTAAAGAATATCCAGATTTTAGAGGTTTTGCAGGCAGATTAGCATCAGGTACACTTAAAGTTGGCGATAATATTAAGGTATTACCTTCCGGATTTACATCTAAAGTAAAATCTATTCATTTATTTGAAGATGAACTAGCAAAAGCGTATGCTCCTCAGTCAGTAACAGTTACATTAGAAGATGAAATTGATATAAGTCGTGGCGATATGATTGTGCGAGAAAATAACACTCCAAAAATAGACCAAGATATTGATTTAATGATTTGTTGGTTAGGTAACGAACCCATGCGATTAAATGGTAAATATGCACTTAAACATACATCAAACGATGTTCGCTGTATGATAAAAGAAGTTGTTTATAAGGTTGATATTAACTCACTTGAAAGAGATGAGGATACTTCGTTTAAGATGAACGATATTGGCAGAATTAAAATTAGAACAACAAAACCATTATTCTATGATTCGTACCGAAAAAATAGAATTACAGGTAGTGTAGTTCTTATTGATGAAGCTACAAACAATACAGTTTGTGCCGGAATGATTATGTAAACAAAATTGAATGTTTATAAAATAAAAAGTTCATATAATTATATGAACTTTTATTAATTTATATAAATAAATGAA
>CAMZKE010000060.1 GCA_947311115.1 uncultured Bacteroidales bacterium
ATAATTCCATCTAACTAAATTAGTAAAATTCTGAATATCACCAATATGGTGTTTATTAAAATTTAGTTAGATATTTTTTGCTACTTTTTCTAAAGTCTTGTAATCCGGGATAAATTGCCTATAAAAATGGCTATTAAAAATACATTCTCACACCAAAAACACCACTTTTACCCGCACTAACTACCCCTGATGAGTATGGGCGGTAGCGTACATCAGAAATATTAATTGCGCCAACATATAACTGCATAAATTGCATTACGTTATACGATGCTTTTACATTGATAGTAGCCCAAGCCGGAGAATACGGTTTCCCATTAACATCGGTTGCATACATATATATTTTTGCTTGTTCTGATGGAGCTAAATTAGAATTTGATATTTCACCATTATAATTTGAATATATATCAAATTTAAACTGTTTAAATTTAAAAATTAAATGCGTACTTCCAAATAATGGAGCAACATGCCTTACCGGCAACCCCTTACTATCAATACCTTTTGTATAAGATAAATTAGATTTTAATGATAGAAATGAAAACACATCGGCATAAAAGCCAAATTGCACTCCATAAATAGTTGCATAATCATCGTTTACTAGAGCTTGAACTTTACTCATTTCACCATCATACATAATTGAATCTTTTCCGTTAAAGGTGAAATCGCGACGAACCATCGCATCTTTTAAATATGTATAAAATGTTGTAACATCAATTTTGACATTATCATTGAAATTTTTAACAATACCTAAGTCAATATTGTACGCATATTCAGGCGATAAATTTTCGTTTGGCACAACTACATTTCCCGGCTCAGAATCGAATACTTTCCCTACATCGTCGACATTAGGAGCTCTAAATCCGGATGAAGTATTTATATTAAATTGCCATTTATTTGTGGGTCTGTATGTAAGTCCAACGCTTCCATTTAATGCTCCTGTACTAATATTTATATCTTTGAAAGGAAATTTATAAAAAGTAGTGTCAAAATTTGATGATAAAATAATTCGAGAATATCTTCCGCCTATATTAAATGTTGTTTTATCATTCAATTTATATTTTACACTTAAATATCCTGCAAAAGTGAAATATTTTGAACCATCAGGATAGCGACTAGCATAAGGAACTAGCTCGCCTGAATTTACGTTTCTTTTCTGACCTATTGAATTAACCTTATTATAAATAGCCTCAGCACCGTAAAATAATGTAAGTTTTTTAGTTAATAATTTATCAAAATCAAGATTTACAGAATAAGCATCAACATTTTCTGTTCGCTCACGAATATCTTTTTTATCAAACTTTCTATCATGCCTACTTTCTTCATATTTTTGATATGCAACTACTAATTTTACTTCATCAAATAATTTTGTTGTATCGGTATATTTTGCACTTAAAGTACTCATCATCCATTTTTGTGGGCCATAATACCACTCAGCATATTTTAGTTTATTATTTTTATACTGAATAAGTCTATCGTAACGAGGAACATCTGAAAGATAAGAATAATGAAATCCATATACAATATCTATTTTTTCATTTGGTCTAAATCTAATTTTTTGCATTAAATTGTACTGATTATAACCTGTATGCACTTGTTTATTTACATCATTATTCTTTACAATAGAATCTTTTCCGTTTATAATTTCAACATATTCGGGTCTAACATAAACAGGATTACCAACACTTCCCATTATAATATCGCCAAAACTAGAAAAAGTGGCACTAGTAAGCGAACTCCATTTTTTAGCTCCAATACTAATATCGAAATGTCCTGTTTTTTCATCATTAGCCGTATAACGACGAAACATAGCACTACCCGTGAGTTTTATTTTATTTGTTGTTGATAATTTAGGTTGCAAAGTATGAAAGTCCATTACGCCACCAAGAGCATCACTACCATAAATAACAGAACCCGGTCCAAAAATAACCTCAGCATTTTCGATACTATTTGCATCAAGCGAAATTACATTCTGTAAATTGCCACTTCTAAAAATTGCATTATTCATTCTTACACCATCAACAACTAAAAGCACACTATTTGCAGCAAATCCGCGTATCATAGGACTTCCCCCTCCCATTTGGCTTTTTTGCACAAAAACCTCGTTTGTTGCAGTAAGCATATCAGCTGATGTTTGAGGATTAACAAATAAAATATCTTTTCCTGAGATACTTATTATTTTGTTTGGCACCTCTTCTTTTTCTTGTTCCCAACGACTAGCTGAAACAACAACTTCATTAATATTTAATACACTCTCTGTTAGTCTTATTTTAAAGTTGTCCGTATCAATATTACTTTTTAATAATGTAAAAGTTTTGTAAGACGAGTGCTGAAAGAAAATGGTTAAAGAATCATTGAAATTACTTAAATCTGCTTTACCATCGGTATTTGTAAGTACAGACTCTTCGCCATTATATATATAAACATTACTAATTGGCTGCAAATTAACCTCATCGATCACCTTTATTGTTTGAGATACAGCTAGTAAACTAACTATATTTAGCAAAAACAAACTGAATAAACTCCTCATTTTTCAAATATTAAATAAACGTCTCAAAAATTAAAAGCACGAATAAATGCAAATACTATACCAATTATTAAAAAAAAATTGTAACATTATTAAATTTAATGCGTCATACCCATTCAGAAAAAAATAAAAATTGTAAAAGCGATTAAAAATGATTTCTTTTGCAAAATAGTTTAATTTAAATATTTTAAAATGATTAAAAGAGGATTAAGTTTTTTATTTGCTTTAATGTTTGTGTTTAGCGTAAACGTAAAAGCAGACGAAGGAATGTGGTTGCTTTCTTTAATTGGTAAAAATTACCAACAAATGAAAGCTCAGGGGCTAAAATTAACTCCAGAAGATATTTACAATGTAAATCACGCAAGTTTAAAAGATGCTATAATTGGGCTTGGTAATGCACAACAACCGTTTGGATTTTTCTGTACCGGTGAGATTATTTCAAGCAAAGGTTTAGTTTTAACTAACCATCATTGTGGTTTTGGTCAAATACAAGCTCACAGTTCAGTTGAACACGATTATTTAAAAGATGGCTATTTTGCAAAAAGTTACGACCAAGAATTCCCTGCAGATGGAATGGTTATGACCCGTTTGGTAAGCATGAAAGATGTTACAAAAGAAGTTCTTGAAGGCGTAACTGATGATATGAGTGAAACAGATAGAGCTGAAAAAATTGCATCTAACATAAAAACTATTATTAAGGCTGCAAAAAAAGAATCGAAATATGGTGCAGATGTAAAAACAATGTTTGCGGGCAACCAATTTTTCTTATTCCGTTACGAAACTTTTAAAGATATTCGTTTAGTTGGAGCACCACCACAAGCTGTTGGAAAATTTGGTGGTGATACAGATAACTGGATGTGGCCTCGTCATACAGGTGATTTCTCTATGTTTAGAATTTACGCTAACAAAGACAACAAGCCTGCTAAATATAGTAAAGACAATGTACCTTACAATCCTATTCATCACTTACCTGTATCGTTAAAAGGTTACGAAAAAGGCGATTTCGCTATGGTAATGGGATTTCCGGGAAGTACTGAAAGATTTTTAACATCATACGGAGTAAAAGAAGCTTTAGATATTTCTAATCCTACGACTGTTAAAATTAGAACAGAAAAATTACGTTTAATGAAAGAAGATATGAATACTAGTGATAAAATTAGAATTCAATACGCTTCAAAATATGCTCAAACAGCTAACTATTGGAAATATTTCCAGGGACAGTCTAAAGCATTAAAGAAAAATCATATTTACGAAAAGAAACAAGCTCAAGAAAAAAAGCTTCAAGATTGGATAAATAGTGACGAAACTAGAAAAGCAAAATATGGACAGGCCTTCCCTTTAATTAGCAAGTTTTACGAAGATAACAAATCGCAACAACTAGCTTACACATACTTATTGGAAGCATTAATTCAGGGTCCTGAAATTATTCTTTTCCCAATGAAATTACGACAATTTGCGGGTTTATTAGAAAAACCAAAAGAAAACGAAGAACTAATAAAAAAGAATGCTGAAAATGCAATTGAATCTTCAAAAGAACATTGGAAAGATTATAATTTACCTACTGATAAAAAGATTTTCGCATCGCTTTTAGAAATGTATTATAAAAACGTTCCTGCAGAATATCAACTACCAATATTTAAAGATGTTGTTGCAAAGAAATTCAAAGGTAACTTTAATAAATTTGCTGACGAAGTATATAAGAAATCTGTTTTTGCATCAGAAGATAAATTCAATAAATTTATGGAAAAGCCAACCAAAAAAGTATTGGAAAAAGATTATGCATATATTTTAATGAAGCAAACTATTGATACATACTTTAAACTTGGTGGTGGCAAAACTGATGACTTTAGAAAAGGTAAAAGATTATTCGAAGCCGCTTTATTAGCTATGAATACTGATAAGATTTATTATCCTGATGCAAACTCAACAATACGTTTAACTTACGGAAATGTTGGAGATTACCAACCTGCAGATGCTGTTCATTACAATTACTATACCACAACTAAAGGAATTCTTGAAAAAGAAGACCCTACAAATGACGAATTTATTGTTCCTGCTAAATTAAAAGAACTTATACAGAACAAAGATTATGGACAGTATATTGATAAAGACGGAACAATGCACGTAGCATTTACAACAAATAATGACATAACAGGAGGTAACTCAGGAAGCCCTGTAATTAACGGAAATGGCGAACTTATTGGTACTGCTTTTGACGGAAACTGGGAAGCAATGAGTGGAGATATTGTTTTTGAAAACGAACTACAAAAATGTATTAATGTTGATATTCGTTACACCTTATTTATTATTGACAAATTAGGTGGAGCAAAAAATTTAATTGATGAAATGACTTTAGTAAAATAATTTTACTAATATGTTTAAATAAATGAGGGAGCTTTTGCTCCCTTTTTTATTTTTAGTACATTGCAAAAAATATTAAAACTATGAAAAAAATATTAAAAATTGTTTTATTACTTGTTTTAGTTGCTCTAATTTTTGGTGGTAAATACATTATTGACCGTTCAATGATTTTTACCGGTTATGCAGCAAAAAACCTCGCTTCCGGAATATTTGTAGCAGGTCGTAGCCAAGAAAACTTAGAAACTGAAGACTTAAATTTTTCGCTAGTTGGTTTAGCGTCTAATGATGTTGATTATGAAAACAAAATTGTTTACTCAAATTTCCTAGGATTTGGTAAACAAACTGCTATTTACCGCGAAGGTTTAGGTGTTTGTTTAATTAATAAAGATGACAATATTAAAGAATTACAAAAACAAAGCATTAGCTTACAAACCATACCTGATAGTTTAGCAAAAGAATATTTTCCAAAAGGTGATAAACTAAGAAATAACTTATCGGAATATTTTAATACTGACAAACTAAATACAGCAATTGACAACGCTTTTAAACAAGGAAACACTCGTTCTATTGTAGTAGCTTTCGATACAATTGCTATGACAGAAAAATATGCTCCTAGCTTTTCAAAAGATAGTAAAATTCTTGGCTGGTCTATGAGTAAAAGTATAGCAAGTACAATGATAGGTATTTTAAGCAAACAAGGAAGAATAAATATAAATAAACCTGCACCAATAAACGAATGGCAAAACGATGACAGAAAAAATATTACTACTCGAAATATTTTAAATATGACTACAGGTTTGAAATGGGAAGAAGATTATGGCGACATTTCGGAAGTTACTCGTATGTTATACGAAGAAACAAACTGCTCTAAACTAGCAATAAACCAGCCTAAACAATATGCACCTGATTCTGTTTGGTATTATTCTTCCGGTAGTTCTAATATTCTAACCGAAATAGTTAAACGTGAATTTGACAATATTAACGATTATTGGAATTTTCCATACAAAGAGCTATTTCATAAAATTTCTATGTATAACACATTAATGGAAACAGATGCTTCAGGAAACTTTGTTGGTTCATCATACACTTATGCTACAACACGAGACTGGACTCGTTTTGGCATATTATACCTTAAAAAAGGCATTTGGTATGGCGATACAATAATCACTCCTGAATGGGTTAAATTTACCCACAAGGAAGTTCCTAATTCTGATGGCAAATATGGTTCTCAGTTTTGGTTAAATAAATCCGGACACGAATTACCAGATGCTCCTGACGACATATATTTTGCTGATGGATACCAAGGGCAAAGAGTATATATTATACCTTCAAAAAATTTAGTAATTACCCGTATGGGACTTACTAAGAAAAAAGGCAGCTTCGATTATAATAAATTTGTTATTGAAGTTATTAATGCCCTAAAATAAATTTGACATGAGAAACTAGACTATAATAAAAAAGAGCTTTCCGAAAGAAAACTCTTTTTTATTTATCTCACATCTACATAAATTCTAATGTTTAAAATGTCGAATACCTGTAAATACCATAGACATTCCATGCTCATTACAGAAATCGATACTTTCTTTATCTCTAATTGAACCTCCCGGCTGAACTACAGCTGTAATTCCTGCTTCGTGAGCAATTTCTACAGAATCGCCAAATGGAAAAAATGCATCTGAGGACATTACAGCTCCATTTAAATCGAAACCAAACGATTTTGCTTTTGCAATAGCTTGGCGTAATGCATCAATACGTGATGTTTGCCCTGTTCCGCTTGCAATTAGCTGACCATTTTTAGCCAATACAATTGTATTTGATTTAGTGTTTTTCACTAGCTTTATTGCAAATAATAAATCTTCAACCTCTTCAGATGTAGGAGCTGTTTTTGTTACAACTTTTAATTCTTCTGCAACTTCTGTTTTTGTATCTTTATCTTGGCAAAGCACACCATTTAATGCAGTACGGAAAGTGTATTTAGGTAATTCTATATTTTTAATAATAAGAATTACACGGTTCTTTTTAGATTTTAATATTTCAAGAGCTTCGTCGGTGTATGAAGGTGCCATCACAACTTCCATAAAAAGGCTATTCATTTCAGCAGCAACATCTTTTGTAATTTCACGATTTGTGATTATTACTCCACCAAAAGCAGAAACAGGGTCGCCTGCTAAAGCATCTTTCCAACATTGAACCATATCTTCACGCGATGCTAATCCGCAAGCGTTATTGTGCTTCATTACAACAAAAGTTGTTTCAGTAAACTCATTAATTAAATTAACCGCTGCATCAATATCTAATAAATTATTATAAGAAATTTCTTTACCATGAAGTTGAGTAAATAAATCGTCGAATTTACCATAAAATAAACCTCGTTGATGTGGATTTTCGCCATAACGTAGAACTTTAGCATCTAAAATACTTTCTTTAAAGGTAGGTATTTCGGCTGTTTTATTAAAATATTTGAATATTGCTGTGTCGTAATGCGACGAAATATTAAACGCAGCAGCAGCAAATTGTTTTCTATCGTCAATACCTGACTCACCGTTTTTTTCGTTAAGCAGATTAAATAATGGAGCGTATTCTTTTTTTGAAGGAACAATAATTACATCTTTAAAATTTTTAGCGGCTGCACGTATTAAAGATATACCACCTATATCAATTTTTTCTATAATATCTTGCTCGCTAGCACCAGAAGCTACAGTTTCTTCAAAAGGATAAAGGTCAACAATTACCAAATCAATTTCAGGAATTTCGTATTCGGCAATTTGTTTTTTATCATTATCGTTATCTCTACGAGTTAAAATACCACCAAAAACTTTTGGGTGAAGTGTTTTTACTCTGCCTCCAAGAATTGAGGGATAACTTGTTAAGTCTTCAACAGCATTAACTCTTACTCCTAAACTTTCAATAAAAGTTTGTGTACCTCCTGTTGAATATATTTCAACGCCAAGATTATCGAGTTTTTTTACAATCTCATCTAATCCATCTTTATGAAAAACCGATATTAATGCCGATTTTATTTTCTTAGTATCCATAGTTATTTTTTTTGCAAAGATAGATAAATGGGGAATCGTATTACTAAATTATTATTTATTGTATCAACATTTTATTAACCACAGATAAAGATTTTTGTATCTAAATATGTTGTAAATTAATTTATATAAGGCCTTATAAATTATTTATGGCATAAAACTTGATAATGTAGGAAAAACAAAAATAATGACACGAATAATATTCATCTTAATAGTATTAAATAGTGTAGCATTTGCACAAACCGATAGCCTAAATTATTATTTTATAAATTATGATTATGATAATATAACAAGAATCGGTGAAAAGTTAATTTCAACAAACATTGCAACAGAAAAAGATTTTATTAAAACCGCTCAAGCATATTCTGCGAATTTTCAATACAAAAAAGCCTTAGATATTTTACATATTGCACAAAATAAATACACTACAAATAATAGTATAAAATATGCAAAAGCAACTATTCTGTACAAAAATAATAGATTAAATAGCTCAGCAAAAGCAATAGAAACATTATTAAAATTAGACAGTTTGAACAAAAAATATTTATTGCTTGCAATGAAAATTTCTAACGCACAAAAAAATTATAAAAAATCCATTAAATATAATAAGTTACTATTACTGAGCGATTCAACAAATTCAGTTTTTAATTATTTAGCCGGCAAAACAAGTGTAAAATTAAAAAATAATGAGAAGGCTCTACAATATTTTGAAAAAGCAGTTAGTTACGATACAACATATAGTAATGCTTACAAATGGTTGGGTAAAATTTACGATGCTTTTCGCGACTGGGACACATCGTTATACTATACAAACAAAGCAATAGAAATAGAACCAGATAATATTTCTTACTATACTCAACGAGCAAATACAAATTACGATAGAACGCATTATTATAGAGCTTTGCCTGATTTTGAAAAAGTTTGGCAAACTGACACAACTAGCAGCAAAATTAGTTTTAAACTAGGAGTTTGTTATTTACAAATTAAAAAATATGACTTAGCAAACAAATTATTTTTAAAATCTTATAGTATTGATTCAACTAATTATAAAATTAATCAGTATTTAGGAATGTCATATCATCATTTAAAACAATATGATAAAGCTGTGCATTTTATAGAAAAAGCTCAACAAATAATTCAGCCTGACAAAAATATAGTTATTATTTTACAAAGCCATTTAGCTATAAATTATTTTGAAAATAAACAATACAAAAAGGCTATTGAATACAACAAAATAATGAGTAAATATAGGCCACAATCTGCATCTTGGTATTTCTATTTTGTAGCCGAAAGTTATTTCGCTTTAAACGATTTTAGAAATGCTAAAAATTATTACGATAAAATTACATTAACGCTTCCTACCGAATATCAAGAAACTATAAACGCTCATTTAATTGTGATAAATGAGCATTTATTTTTTAAACAGGGTAAGAAATAAATATTACCTTACTCAAAGTCTTTATATAAAAGATATTTTTTTCTAATTTTTTTAAAAGTATCTAAATCTTTTTTCCAAGTAGCTTTTATTTCGCTTTCTTGCATTCTAAATTTTATTTGCTCTTTAAATTCTTTATTTCCTGCAAGTAAATTAAAACTCTTTGTAAAGAAGTCATCGCCCCCCCCTACATTTGCATAAGCTTTTTCTAAACATGGAATACCTAAACCTTTTTTTTCTACAATATATTCAATACCATTATCGCGCGCATCATAACCTTTACATTTTACACCTTCAAACTTAGGGTGTTTTGCTCCGGGCATACTTTTGGGAGTAAACTCAACATATCCATCAGCCAAATTAGGATGACCAACAAGTTGAAATGGTGCATCAGTACCACGTCCAACACTCATAACGGTTCCTTCTAAAAGACATAATGTTGGATAATAAAATACTGAGACCATGTTTGGTAAATTTGGCGAAGGTTTAATAGGCAACTTATAAAATTTTGTATGATCCCAACCATCGCAAGTAACAACTTCTAATTTGCATTTTTCACCATCTTTCATCCAGCCTTCTTCGTTAATCATTTTTGCATATTCACCAATAGACATGCCATAAGCAATTGGTACAGGCTGCATACCTATAAACGACTTAAATTCTTTTTTCAAAACAGGGCCATCAACGAAATACCCATTAGGATTTGGTCGGTCTAATACTATTATTTCTTTATTATTTTCGGCACAAGCCTCCATAACATATTGCAAAGTTGATATATATGTATAAAATCTAACGCCAACATCTTGAATATCAAAAACTACAACATCAACATCTTTTAAGTCATCAGCTGTTGGTTTTTTATGTTTTCCGTAAAGTGAAATTACCGGCAATCCTGTTTTTGTATCTTTACCATTTTTAATTGTTTCACCTGCATCAGACTCGCCTCTAAAACCATGCTCAGGGGCAAATATTTTTACAATATTTACATTCAATGACAAAAGACTATCGACTAGGTGGGTGTGTCCTATCATTGAGGTTTTATTACCAACAATAGCAACAGTTTTGCCCGCAAGTTTTGGTAAATACACGTCGGTTTTTTCAGCACCAACTTTTACTTTTGCGTATTTAATCTCGTCTGCACTTATTTTAAACGAAAGTGCTAATAATACAATAACTGCGTATATTTTTATCTTCATAATATTATTTTTTATGAGAGTAAAAATACAAAAAAATATATCAGCAAAAAAGTTAATAAATTTTAAAAGAGGAGACTTGTTTTATTTTGCAATAAAAATATCGGTATAAACAGGTAAATGATCACTAAATCCATCATGATATTTAAATCCAATATATGTTCTGTTTGGTCTTTTACCGGTATATTTTTCATCTGGCTCTAATAAAAAATCGGCATTAAACACATGAGAATTTTCTAGTGATGTGTAAATTTTATTCTTTTTATTTAACAAAGCTCCGGTTACAATCATTTGGTCTAAAACGCCCCAAACTCCATGATATTTATGCGTAGCTATGCCTTTTGTTTTTTGCAAAATACCGGTTAAATTATATAAGCTAGTGTCATTTGCGGGTAAGCTTAGTTCTAATTGAGCGTTTAATACATATTTTAGACTTTTATTATCGGGTTCATCATTAAAATCACCCATAATAATAATATTTGCTTTAGGGTTAATTATTAAAATAGAATCGGTTATATGTTTTAAAGTTTTGGCAACAAACATACGCTTTGGTTCCGATTTTAGTTGGCCTCCCCAACGTGATGGCCAATGATTTACAAAAACATGCAACGTGTCTTTACCTAAAACCAAACCTTTTACATATAGTAAATCTCGCGTTTTTGTACGTTTACTAAAAGGCATTTTTATTTCAAAAGTTTCATATTTTATCGGTTTAAACTTTTCTTTTCTATAAAATAATGCTACATCAATACCTCTACGGTCGGGTGATTCCTTATGTATAATTTTATAATGAGTGTTTTTTAAAGGAGAATAATAAGCTAATTGCTCTAAAACATACTGATTCTCAATTTCGCACAAACCTATAATATCAGGTTGTTCCCAGCCACCCACAGCAGTAATTACTTTTGCCAGATTATTAACTTTCCTGTTAAACTTGTAATAATCCCAATGTTTATCGCCATCAGGTAAAAATTGATAATCATTTTTAAGTGTATCATGTTTTACATCGAATAAATTTTCGGTATTATAGAACATTATTCTAATATCTCCACGATTTACTTTATTAGTTTTATCTTTAGAAACACTACACGATGATATTATTATAATACCACAAACTAATAAAATTATATATTTAATGTTGTCTTTCATAAGCACCTAAATCAGGAGAACCATCAGTGGTTCTATTAAATTCGTTTAAATCTGTATTTATTGAGGGCAAATACGGATAATTATTAATGATATCTATATTGCCTTTATTTTGAGCATTAGACATAGTGTCTAACTCCCAATTATATATTGAATAATTTATAAAATTTGGGTTTTTATCTTTCCATACATTAACGTATATATTATTATCAGAGAAATCTAAATCAGAATTTCTTACTATACAATTTTCAAATTTATAATTAAATTCTGCCGCTGCGTCATTCCTTAGGCCAAGTTCATCACTCATAGTACCATAAACAATACAGTTTCCAAAGTAAGCATTCGTTAAATCACTAACATACATTGCATTATTTGCTACTAAATTGTTTGTAATCACTAAAGAAGGTTCTGTTCTTGTTGCATAAGACCAATAATTTGCAATTGTAGAATGATAAAACTCGTAATTACCACCCATCAGAAGTGCTACAGGATAAAATCCGGCATCAGCAAAAACACAATTTGATGCTAAAACGCTAGAGCCTATTGTATATAAACATGAATAGTTCATGTGTTCTATTTTTGTGTTAGAAATTTTTAAATCAGGTTTTTCTGAGCTTTCAATATTTCCTCCTACTTGCACACCAATTATTCCGCCTTTAATCTCTGCAAAATCAATTGTATTATTTTTACTAGGATTAACAAAAACTAATCTACTCCATTGCCCCGGCACATCATCGTAAGCATGTTCTAGTCTATCGCCTTTTATTATTACGGGATTGTCTTTTGTTCCTTTTATTATTAAAGTTCCCATCACGTAAATACTTGAGTTTTTATGCAAAAATATTTGCGTACCTTCTTCTATTATTAATGTTTCTCCTGTATCAACCATCATTGAATTATAGATTAAAAAAGGCTTAGTATTTGTCCAAACCGTATCTCTAATTATTGCGGAAGAATATCTACCATCAATATAATTTGCTTCTTGTCCCCACGAACGAAGAATAATATCTTGACTCCTTCCATTTAAACTAAAAATAATTGAATCAGATATAACATATGGTGTATTTGTATTTTGCGGATCAACTGTTACCTCAATAAATATATATACACTGTCGCCTTCTTCTATTTCAATATCATTAGCTGATGAACTGTTAATTCCATTAATATTTAAACGGTAATTAGAAGCAGTTCCCATTCCTAACCTAATATTTGAAATATTTACAGTACCTTTATTTTTATTATACACTTTTAACTGCTTAGTAACCGAGCCAACAGAAGTAAAAACAGTATCAAAAAATACAGTATCTGAAGAAAAATTTAATGTTGCATCAGAACCATCGTAATAATTATCTTTTTTACAAGATATTACAAATAATGCTATAGTTAATAATATTGCAATGTACTTTATCATAAATATATTTAATCTTCCAAAGTTAAAAATTAATTAACAAACTTAATTTAATTTAAGTTATTGTTTCAAAAAAAAAAAAAAATAAACTACCCCATATTATAAAAAAAGCATTAATAATTAGATATTTATAGATAAAAGTATGTTTTGATAAAATATTTTTCTGAAAATAACTAGATTTTTTATGTAAACTAATAGATTTTAGTTATATTTGCTAGCTGTTAATTTTTGTTAATTATAAGTAAATAAATATAAAAAATAAGTGATATATGATGCTTAAAAAGACTTTATTATTTATGGTTTTGTCCATTTTTACACTTGGAGCTATTGCACAGTCAGGTTCTTTAAAAGGTAAAATTTTGGATAAAGAAAATGGAGAACCTATTCCTTTTGCTAATATTTCGTTACTACAAAGTGGTAAAGTTGTTACAGGAGGCATGACCGATTTTGATGGAAAATTCAACATTAAACCTGTTGCTGCCGGTGTGTACGATGTTAAGGCTTCGTATGTGGGTTACAAATCATTACAAATTAGTGGGCTGAGGATTACAGGAGGAAAAATAACATTCCAAGATTTTAAATTAGCATCTTCGGCTGAAATATTAGAAGAAGTAGAGGTTGTGAGCTATAAAGTGCCTTTAATTAGTAAAGATCAAACAAGCTCAGGAGGAACGGTTACAGCAGATGAAATAGCAAAAATGCCAGGTCGCTCGGCAGAGTCGGTAGCCTCAACTGTTGGTGGTGTACTTACAGAAGATGGTTCGGTTTCTAGTATTAGAGGTTCTCGTGCAGATGCTACAGTATATTATATTGATGGTATGAAAGTACGTGGATCAAACACTGTTCCTAAATCTGCATTAGAGCAAGTATCAGTTATTACAGGAGGTATTCCTGCAAAATATGGTGATGCCACAGGTGGTATAATTGAAATTACAACAAAAGGTGCTCAAAAGAAATTATTTGGAGGAGTTGAATTGGTAACTTCACATTTCTTAGATAATTACAACTATAATCTTGCTGAAGCGTATCTTTCCGGACCATTATTTTCAATAAAGAAGAAAGACCCTAACGATTCAACAAAAACTATAAAAGAACCAATAATTGATTACTTTGTATCTGGTTCCGGGTTATATTTTGAAGACCCTCAAATGTCTGCAGTTGGATATTACAAAGCACCTGACGAATTAAGGCAATCATATTTAGACGCACCATACACTTTTGGAAATCAAGGGTTTATCACTAAATCATCAGCCGATTATTATAGAGCTAATGATTTCAATACAATAAAGACTGCTGAAAATGCCGGGCAAAAGAGAATTTCTGCTCAAGGAAAAATAGGTATTAACCCATCAAAAGCAATTAATATAACTATTGGTGGCACTTACGATTATTCTAACTCTAGAATATTTTCTAACGCTAACACTTTATTCAATTCAAATAATAATGGGCAATCAATTTATCAAAACTGGCGAACATATGCTCGTTTAACACATAAATTTGGTACAGGAGATTATGGTAAAGAAGAGGAAAAAGCTTCTGTTTTTAAGAATACCTTTTACACTTTACAAGTAGATTATACCAGTACTACTCAAACTAGACAAGATATAAATCATAAAGATAATTTCTTTGATTACGGATATAATGGTAAATATACCACATACAAAATTAAAACTTACGAATGGACCGATACCATGAGTGCTCACCCTACAGGTGTGTGGATGCAGAATGGTTACATGGATACTTTAGTTACTTTCTCAGCAACTGATGCAAACCCTGAAGTAGGAAAATATACACAGTATTTATATGATATAGCTGCTGAAAATGGACAAGGTTCGTTCATTACTATGAACAAAACTTTTTTAGAGCAATTTGGAGCTATAATGAACGGTTCAACCCCTGACGCTATTTACGGAAGATACAATAGCCCAGGTGTAGTTTATGGCTCATATAATAATTTACATAATACACAGTTTAGATTTACAGGTTCAGGTTCTACCGATATTAAAGACCATGAAGTCTCTTTAGGTTTTGAATTCGAACAACGTACTGATGCCTACTACGGTGTCGCTCCTATTGGTTTATGGACAGTAGCAGAGCAAAACTTAAATAAACATATTGAACAATTAGACTTAGCTAATCCAATGTACAGCAACGATACAGTTAAATACAATAGACTATATAATGCTTCTGTTCAATCAGAATTTGATATTAACTTTAGAAACGCCCTAAACAAAAGCGGCGAATATATTGACGGCAAACTAGTTAGTGCCACAGGAACAGAATGGATTGATTTAGACACATATACTCCTGACCAATTAAAAATTGATTATTTCTCACCTGATGAATTATTGAACGATGGTTCTCCAGTTGTATTTTACCAAGGTTACGATGCTTATGGTAAAAGAATAACAGGCAACCCTACTTTAAACGACTTTTTTACCGAAACATACCTCGACGATTTAGGCAACACAAGATTTAGAAGAAAAATCGATGCTTTTAAACCTAGTTATGCTGCATTTTATATTCAAGATAAATTTGCTTTTAACGATTTAGTATTTAATGTAGGACTTAGAATTGATAGATACGATGCTAATCAAATGGTTTTAAAAGATATGTATTTATTACATGATGCAAAAACTATTAAAGATATTATTAGCGAAGGATACGTTAAATCATCAGATTTACCTTCAGGAATTGATGAAAATGCAATTGTTTATGTAAATAATTTTAACGACTTTAATGGTGTTAATGATATTAATGGTTATAGAGTAGGAAGTAACCCTGCTGAAGCAACTTGGTATAATGCTCAAGGCGAACAAGTAACCGATTTTAAGAAATTAGAATCATCTACAGGACTTAACCCTTTATTAAAAAATCCAGGTGCTTTAGAGCAAATGAAAAACACAAATATTAACGCTTATGAGGATTACAAACCACAATATACAGTAATGCCTCGTATTGCTTTTTCATTTCCTATTTCAGACGAAGCATTATTTATGGCTCACTATGATGTATTAACACAACGCCCGGGAGGAAACAGTATTAATCCTTTAGCATATATGTTTATTGATAAACAAGGAAATACCGTTATTAACAACCCAAATCTTAAGCCAACAAAAACTATTAACTACGAGATAGGATTCCAACAAAAATTAAATAACTCATCTTCATTAAAACTTTCAGGTTTTTATAAAGAAATGAGAGATATGATTCAAACACAGAAGATTTCAGGTTCTTATCCTGCAGATTATATGACATATACAAATGTTGACTTTGGAACTGTAAAAGGTTTAACAGTTACCTATGATTTAAGAAGAACAGGTAATGTAACCTTAAGATTGAGTTATACATTACAATTTGCAAATGGTACAGGTTCAAATGCTGAAACAGGAAAAGCACTTGCACAAACTGACCAACCAAACCTACGTACAACAATGCCTTTAGATTTTGATAATAGACATGCAATAACCGGTAATATTGATTATAGATTTGCATCAGGTAAATTGTATAACGGACCTAGATGGTTTGGAATGGATTTCTTCCAAAACACAGGAGCAAATGCAACTGTACGATACATGACAGGAAAACCATATAGTAGAAAAGACCCTAACACAAATTATTTAATTGGTTCATTAAACGGTTCCCGTCAGCCAAGTACATTTTTTGTTGATCTTAAAATTGATAAAACAATTCCAATTACATTTGGTAAAGAAGATAATAAGAAACACGCAAACATAAATATTTATTTCCTAATAGAAAACCTATTTAATACACTAAATATCAGATATGTTTACTCACAAACAGGTAATGCTGATGATGATGGATATTTAACTGCTGCAATTAATCAAAATACTATAAATACACAAAATGATCCTCAATCATATAGAGATTATTACTCAATGAATACAGGTGGTTACTGGATGTACTATAATCCAAGAACTATAAGATTTGGTGTATCATTTAACTTTTAAAAAAAGAAATTTATAACGTATGAAACGAAATAATATATATTTAAGTTTATTTATTATATTCTTTATTAGTCAGAATATAATGGCAGATGTTTGGGTTGGTTATAATTCAAATGAAAATAAAACAACCAAAGCAACTAAAAGTGTTACTGCAGGATGTTCACCAGCTACAGGAGCGACATATTTAGAACTTAACAATGTTAAAGCACTTATTATGACAGGTGGCGACATGTGGTGGGGTGCAACAGGCGACCGTAATGCAAAATATGAGGTACCTAAAGGTTCCGGTAAACATGCAAATTTTGCCAGCTCTATATGGATTGGAGGGACAGATATTAATAATCAACTTCGTCTTTGTGGAATGAGATATAGAGACGGTTACGATTATTGGCCTGGACCACTTGTTTCATCAGGCGATGCAATTGCTACTGTTACTGCTGATGTTTGTAGAAAATATGATAGACATTTTGTTATAAGTAAAAAAGAGGTTAAAGATTTTAGACAATGGTTTAATGCAAAAGCTAATGGAGAAGATTATGATGAAAACTATCAAGTTCCTCTTTCAATAACCGAATGGCCTGCACATGGTCCTGTAGAATATGGAGCATACGATTGGAATTTAGCACCATTTAGAGATTTAAATGGTAATGGTATTTACGAACCAAGTCAAGGTGATTATCCTCGATTTGAATTCTCTGATGATGTCATGCCTTGTGGTACTGCTAAAGAACAAATGATTCCGCGTTTATACGGAGATCAAACAATGTGGTGGGTATATAACGATAATGGAAATGTTCATACAGAAACAAAAGGTCAAGCAATTGGAATGGAATTAAGAGGACAAGCTTTTGCATTTTCATCAAACGATGAATTAAACAATATGACTTTTTATAACTTCGAAATTATTAACCGTTCAACATATACATTAAAAAACACCTATTTTGCCGTATTTACCGATGCTGATATTGGAGATGCTCAAGATGATCTTTGTGGCTGTGACGTTGCTAAAGGTTTAGGATTTATGTATAATGCTGATGCTGAAGATGGTGACGGTACAGGAAGAACATACGGTGCTAACCCTCCTGCTATTGGTGTAGATTTCTTTGAAGGACCATTTATGGACCCTTCTGACAATCATCAAGATAGGCCATCAGCATATTTGTTTGATGAAGATGGTAACAGAACTACGATGATTGATCCCTCTGCAGGACCTACAGAATGGTATAATGGTAGTATAAACGGTCTTAATTTTGGTGATGGTATTGCTGATAATGAAAGATGGGGTATGCGTAGATTTATATATTATAATAATGCTACCTCTGGAGGTAATACTGACCCAGATATAGCTATTGAATATTATAACTATTTAAAAGGTATTTGGAAAGATAATTCACCTCTTAAATATGGTGGAGATGGTTATTCTACGTCAACCGATTTAGAAGCAAATTTCATGTTCCCTGGATTATCTGATGTTACAAACTGGGGTACAAACGGAATTGAACCTGCTAATAAAGACTGGACAGGAGCAAATTCTGACACCCAGGGAGATAAAAGATTTGTTCACTCTGCAGGACCTTTTACCCTTATGCCTGGAGCAATAAATTATATAACAACTGGTGTTGTTTGGGCTAGAGCATACTCTACAAATCCATACAAATCAGTTGAGCTAGTTATACAAGCTGACGAAAAAGCACAAAAATTATTTGAAAATTGCTTTAGAACAATTGATGGCCCAGACGCACCAGAGCTTGATTTTATTGAAGATAATAATTCTTTTATTGTAAACTTATGGAATAAAAAAGGTTCGAATAACTATACAAATACACCTGAGGATTATAAAGAAAAAAGTCCGTTTATTACATGTCCTATAGGGTCTTCTAATTGCGATAAATCGTTTGAATTTGAGGGATATATTGTTTATCAATTAGCAAATAAAGAAGTATCTATTAATGACATTGATAACTCTGATTTAGCTAGAGTTGTATTTCAATGTGATTTGAAGAATGATATAGCAAATATAATGAATTACGAATATAATGCCAATTTACAAGCTACAGAGCCAAAACTTAAGGTTGTTGCTAATAATAATGGATTAAAACATTCATTTAAAATTACTAAAGATTTATTTGCATCATCAACAAATGATAGACTTATAAATTACAAAAAATATTATTATGTAGCCGTTGCATATGCGTATAATAACTATAAGACTTACGATCCTAATGATGCTAACTCCTTAGATGGTCAGAAAGAACCATTTTTAATTGGTAGAAACAATATTAAAATTTTCACTAAAATCCCTCACCCGTTACAACAAAACGAAGGAGGAACCAGCTTAAATACATATTATGGTGAAAACCTTAAAGTATCTCAAGTAGATGGGTACGGATGCGGAAACAATGTTGTGGAATTAGAAGATGAAACAATCGATCGTATTCTAAATAATACAAATAATGATAGAATTGATAGTCTTAACTACAAAAAAGGTTACGGACCAATAGTAATAAAGGTAGCAGATCCTCTTAATGTAAAAGAAGATAATTTTATACTAAAGTTTTATCAAGCTGATGAATCGTCTATTCAATTTGGTAAAAATGGATACTTAAGCGATTCTAAATGGTATGTATTACCAATGAGTACATACAAAGAAAAGCAAGTTCTATTTCCTGTAGACACAATCCTTTATGTAAATGGAAATCCTCAAACTACACCTGATGATAACTGGGTAGCAATGGATTCAATAGACATATGTTCAAATGAACAAATTTGTGACTCTGTGAATATAATAATGGGGGAATATAAGGGTGTTATGGGATATGATACAATATTTGCTAACGATTTCTTAAGTACGTATAATGAGCAGATATTAATTTATAATAACACCAAATATGGTTTATCTGTAAAAATTGCTCAAACTGAAATACCTGGACAAGGCCGTTCTTCCGATAAGAATGGTTTCCTTGAGTCTAGTTTAACGGTAGGTAATGGTAATAATTTTAATTCATGGCTTACTTTCTCCAGAGATATGGAAGAAAATTATCAGTATAGACTTAATTGGATAAAAAGTGGTAAGCATAAAGCCGGTAGTGAAGGTGCTACTCCTTATGATGATTATACTAAAGGAGGATTTTGGTACGATGAAGATGAAGATTTTGAAAATATTTTAAATGGAGCTTGGGCTCCTGCAGCACTAGTATCTGACGAAATTGTTAGTAAAGTTTCAGGTGACGATTTAGCCTTACCTGGTGTTGATGAGTACGGCTATATTCACCAAGAAGAAGGTTTAATGCCTATTGGAATATGGACTGATGATGCATTATTTGACGGACAAAAACGTAGATACGGTTCAGTTGATATAGTTATTACAAAGGATAAATCAAAATGGACAAGATCTCCTGTTGTAGAAATGTGTAATAATAATTATGTACCTCAATCAGGTTCTAATACTTTTCCTACCACTGATGCATGTATAAAACCGGGAAATAATATTGGGAATACATATAAATTTTTATTACGTAAGAGTAAATCGGTTGACAAAAATGGAAACACCGCAACTGATGACGTAATTGATACTACCAATATTGATAGTCCTAACTTTATGGGAAGTCATGGTATGGGTTGGTTTCCCGGATATGCAATTGATGTTGAAACCGGTGAAAGACTAAATATTATGTTTGGTGAAGATTCACATTTTAACAATCAAAATTCACAGGATATGTTATGGAATCCTACTTCTGATCAGGCTACAGATTTATTTTGGAGTTCTTTTGGTCAAAAAGGAGAACTAATAAACGGTGGAAAACATTATATATATGTAATGGGTAGAAATTATGTGAAACAAGAATCATCAATAGAAACAAGAAGCTTAGGTTACGATTACGGACGAAGCCTATACGAAAAGTTAATAAAAGCAGAAGAAGCTCCTTATTATTCAAAGAGAATAAAATACACAAAAGATGTATATAAAAATGCTATGTGGATTTCAATGCCAATGCTAAATACTAGTACACAAGTAGAGTCTAACCCTAATGACCCATATACATTTATACAAAATGATGTAACTATTAAAATTAGAGTTGCTAATCCGTATAGAAAAAATATGATGTCTTATGTATATAAGTACGATTCATTATTAAATGTATTCAGCTATATTACAAATACAAACACTCAAATGGATTCAATAATTAAAGCATCTAATAAAATTGCTAGAAACGGAAACTTGCCAATGTATTATTTCTCAAGTAAAGGTTTATCAGCAAACACTAACCAAACAAGTGTTGCAGAAGATGCTTTATATAAAGTTAATGTAGTGCCAAATCCATACTATGCATTTAACGAATATGAAACATCACCTATTGATCATAGAATTAAATTCATTAATTTACCTAACACATGTACAATTAGAATTTATAATGTAGGAGGAACTTTAATTAAAACTTTAAAGAAAGATAATAATCTAACGTTTACAGATTGGAATCTAAAAAATGAGTATGGAATATCAATTTCTGGTGGAGTATATATAATTCATATTGATGCACCTGGAATTGGCGAAAAAGTACTTAAATGGTTTGGAGCTTTACGTCCAATTGACTTAAATAACTTTTAATAATAAAGATAAATATTTTATATATGAAACGATTTTATAACGTATTATTAATTATCACTGTTTTGTCTATCAGCATTAACACTTATGCTGGAAATGAACAACGTGCAGGTCAGGCTGGCGCAACAGAGTTACTTATTAATCCATGGGCTGCAAGCTCGGGTTGGGGAGGTGCAGGAATGGCCGCTGTAAGCGGATTTGAAGCCTTATTTGATAACGTAGCCGGTACTGCATTTACTCGTAAAACTGAACTTGCTTTTTCTAGAGTAAATTGGCTACAAGGAACAAATATTTATTTAAATAATCTTGGATTATCACAAAAACTAGGCGAATCTGGTGGCGTATTATCATTAGCAATTAATTCAATGGATTTTGGAAAAATAGATGTAACTACGGTAGATGACCCTGATGGTAATGGGTCAACATTTCACCCTACATATACAATTATTACAGCAGCCTATGCTAAAGAATTTTCAAATAGTATTACTGGAGGAATTGCTTTTAAAATTATTAATGAAGGCATTTCGGATATGAAAGCTAGTGGTGTTGCTATTGATGTTGGAATAGGATACTTAACAGGTATAGGTAAAAATAAACTAGGTAAAAAACATAGAGATAATGTTCATTTTGGTATTTCTTTAAAGAATATTGGACCAACAATGAAATATAATGGTGATGGTTTAACTTTTAGAGGTAGTTCAACAAATGGTGTTGTAATGACCGTAAAAAATAGATCAGACCAATTTGAACTACCATCATTATTAAAAATTGGATTAGCATATGATATTAATCTTGTTCCAATAATTGATACTGCAACAAATAAAGTAACTTCTAATCATAAGTTAACTTTAGCATCTACATTTACCTCAAACTCTTTTACAAAAGATATGTTCCATTTTGGAGCTAGGTACAAATATAAAAACTTACTTGTATTAAGAGCTGGATATATGTTAGAAAGTGGTGGAAACAGTAGTGATGTTAGAACAATAAACTATACTGGTCCCACAGCCGGAATTTCAATCAATATTCCAATAAACAAAAAAGGCACTTATTTCTCAATAGATTACTCATACAGAGATACTGAGGTATTTTCAGGAGTACACACATTTGGAGCAAAAGTTGTACTTTAATAAATAATTACTATATTTGCATAATGAAATTAGAAAGAGTCCCTTTTCGGGATTCTTTTTTTATTATACATTTTTTAAGTAAAATATAATGGCAAAGAAAACATATATAACAGAAAGTGGTTTAGAAAATTTAAAAGAGGAATTAGCTCAATTAACAAATATTGAGCGTCCAAAAATATCTAGACAAATTGCAGAGGCAAGAGATAAGGGTGATTTATCGGAAAATGCAGAATACGATGCAGCAAAAGAAGCACAAGGCCTTTTAGAAATGAAGATATCTATATTACAAGATAAAATAGTTAATTCTGTTATTATTGATAAGAGTATGTTAACCACAGATACTGTTCAGATAATGAATATTGTTAAAATTAAAAATCTTAACAATAATGCAGAAATGACATACACTATAGTTTCTGATGCAGAAGCTGATTTAAAAGCTGGTAAACTTGCTATAAACACCCCTATAGCAAAAGGGTTGCTTGGTAAAAAAGTTGGCGATATTGCAGAAATAACTGTACCAAATGGAAAAATAAAACTTGAAATACTCGAAATAAGTTTATAATAGTATGGCTTCAATTTTTACTAAAATAATTAGTGGCGAAATACCATCATACAAAATTGCAGAAGACGAAAATTATTTTGCTTTTTTAGATATAAATCCTTTAGCAAAAGGTCATACTTTAGTCGTACCTAAAAAAGAGGTTGATTATATTTTCGATTTAGAAGATGACATTTTAGCCGGATTGCATATCTTCTCAAAAAAAGTTGCAAAAGCAATTGAAAGTGTTATTTCTTGTAAAAGAATAGGTATAGCAGTAATTGGATTAGAAGTTCCTCATACACATATCCACTTAATTCCGATTAATAATGTTAGCGATATTGATTTTTCTAGAGAAAAATTAAAACTTACAGAGACTGAACTATTTGAAATAGCCAAGAAAATAAGTAAAAAACTAGAGTTGTAACTCTAGCCTTTTCATGAATAAATAGTTATAACTAAATTTCTTGGTTTGGAGTAATTTCTAAATTCTAATAAATATATACCTTGCCAAACACCTAAGTTAACTTTATAATCGCTTATGGGTATTGTTACAGAGCTACCAAACATTGAATGTTTTATATGTGATGGCATATCATCGAATCCTTCATCAATATGTTTAAAGTATGGTGTATTATCTGGAATAAGTTTATTTATATAATTATTGAAATCTGAACGCACAGTTGGGTCTGCATTTTCGTTTAAAGTTATTGATGCAGATGTGTGCTTAATAAAAATATTTAACATTCCAACTTCAGGTAAATCAGACAAATTATTGTTAATAATATCTGTTATTAAATGCATTCCTCGTTCAAATGCAGGTAAGCTTAAATTTAATTGGCGTATCATTTTATAATAAATTCAGTTCTTCTATTTTTTGCTCTTCCTTGTTCTGTATCGTTAGTCGCTATTGGCTTATCTTCGCCATAACCTTTAAATGACAATCTGCTTTCATTAATTTTATTTGCAATTAAATAATCGTAAACAGATTTAGCTCTATTATTTGATAATACTTTATTTGCCTCAGCACTACCAACATTATCGGTATGACCACCAATTTCGATATTTACGGTGCTATTATTATTTAAAAAAGATATTAGTTTTTCTAATTCAGTTTTCGATTGTTCTTTAAGTACATACGAATTTGTTTCAAAGAAAATATTTTTTAATACAACTTTGTTCCCTTTTTCAATTTTTGATAGAGGTATATCCTTTACAAAAGGCATTGCAGTACTATCTGCATTTTTCAATGAGAAATTATCTGAATAGAAAATATACTGTTCATTGTTTACATTTAATGCGTAATTTTTATTTGCAGGAATACAAATTAAAAACTCTCCATTTTTTTTACTTGAATACGACTCTATTATTAACTTATCTGTATCTAAATCAATCAATTCAAATTTGGCTGATAATGGTTGTTTTGTTTTTGAATCGAAAATTTTACCTTTTAAATAAGTTACAGGTTCGGGTTGTGCCTCTTTATATAAATCGAAACTATATAAATCTAAACCTCCTTGTCCTCCTTCAATATTAGAGGCATAATAGGCTTTATTTCCTTTTGTGTTTACAATTAAGCTATTCTCATCTTTAAAAGTATTTATAGGATAACCTAAATTTTTAGCACCTCCCCATACCGAGTCATTCTGCTTTTTTATTACAAACAAATCAAGTCCCCCCATTCCAATTTTACCATCAGATGCAAAATAAAGTGTCGTATTATCGGGATGGATAAATGGGGATATTTCGTTGTATGGAGTATTTATACTATCGCCAAGATTTATAGGTTTACCAAATTTGCCATTTTTACCAATTGTACTTTTCCATATATCCAATTTACCTTTACCTCCTGGGCGATTACTTGTAAAATATAAGGTTTTGCTGTCAGGTGAAATAGATGGTTGCGATTCCCAGTATTTTGTATTTATTGTGCTTCCCATATTCATTGGTTTTGACCAATTACCTTTGCTATCTTTTCTAGTTAAATAAATATCGCAACCACCGTAGCCTTTAGGTCTATTACACGCTGTAAAAAACAAATATTTTCCATTTGTTGATAAGGATTGTGCTCCTTCATTATCTTGAGTGTTTACATTACCTTTTAATTTTTTAGAACCACCCCAAATATTTCCATTTTTATTTGATACAAAGAAATCTTCTTGCTCGTTATCTTCGTATTTAGTTGCGTGTAATTTAGGTATTCTACGAGTAAAAACTAAGGTATTTTCTTCTGCATTTAAAGCAGGTAAATATTCATCGTACTTTGAGTTGACACCACCTCCTAAGTTTTCAGGATTAAAAGGTACAGGTTTTTTTATTGCATTAATAGCAAAATCACAAACCATTAAGTCTCTTTTAACATGCGGTATATATTTGGGGTTTGCTTTTTTATTATTTATATATTTTTCTAAATTTAATTTAGCTTTATCATAATTACCAATAGTTATATAAGTGTTCCCAAGCAATAAATACATTATTGGTTGTTTGTCCCCTATCTCTTTTGTCGCATTTTTGTACTCTTCAATAACTTTATCAAGTTGATTTAGGTCGTAGTAAATTTCTCCGTATAGAAAATAAATGTCAACATTATATTTGTCAACTTTTTTTGCCTGACTTAATATTTTAAGTGCATTATCGTACTTTTTAGCTTCGTAATTCTTTTTTGCACTGCGTATAAGAATATCTGCATCGCTATACTGGGCATTAATATTTATTGTAAGAAAAAATAATATTGTTAATAGCAGTGTTTTAAACATACTTAATATTTTAGATTGAAAATTTTACAATAAAAACTGTTATTGCAAGTAGCACTGTAGCTAACATTAACCCTTTTACTGTTTTTATTTTATTTAATTTTAGAAATAAAAAGAACATCATTAAATTAGGTATTCCTGTTAAACTTAATATACTTGACATTATACCTTTTTCCTGCATTGAGTAATAAAATTCGGTTATAGTTAAATTTTTATTTACACTATAATTAAAAAATATTACTGCAATAATTGGTATTAAAACACCTAGAATAAATCCTAAAATAATATTGTTTGCAACTTTACTTTCTTCATGAATATCATCATCTAAAAGCTCATTGTTATTCATTATATCTTTTGTTTAAAATGTTAATGTATGTATGTTCTGTCGAGTCTAATTTAACCGGTACAATAGCAACATAATTATTATTTAATGCCCATTCGTCTGTTTGCTCATTATTTGGTTCGTAATTATCGAAATATCCTGTAAGCCAAAAATATGTACCGCCGTGAGGGTCGGTTCGTTGTTCGTATTCTTGTTTCCAAATACCATTTGTTTGTGTACAAATTTTTATTCCGTTTATTTTATCTTCTGAAACATTAGGGATATTCACATTTAGAAATATATCTTTACTTAAACCGTTTTTAATAACATCTTTAATAATTTGTCTTATATATTTTTTTGATGGTTCAAAATCTGCATCTTTATCGTGGTCGGTAACAGAAAAACCTATTGATGGTATTCCGTTTATAGCACCCTCGCGAGCAGCTCCCAAAGTACCAGAATATATTAAACTTATTGCAGCATTACTACCGTGATTAATTCCTGATAAAATTAAATCAGGACTACGATTAATTAGTTTGTCTAAAGCTAGTTTAATAGTGTCAACCGGTGTTCCGGAACAACTATAAACTGTTAAACCTTCTTCATCTTTTAATTTAGAAATACGAAGTGGGTTTTTAATAGATATTGCATGCGACATTCCGGATTCTCCTTTTTCTGGAGCAACAACAAACACATCGCCAAATTCTTTTGCTACACTTATTAAGTTTTGAAGCCCTTTAGCATGTACTCCATCATCGTTAGATATTAAAATTAAGGGTTTTCCCATTTATATATATTTTTTACAATTCACGTAAGTCGTAAATTACATCTTTATATTTATTTGTATTATTTAAAAAATTAATTAATTTTTTTGCAACTTCATCTGGCGAAGTTAACAATGATTTTGTTTTATAATCTTTAAATTTATCAACAAAATCAAAATCTTCAGGTTTTGTACTTCTAATTATATCTTGCATTGGTGTATCAACAATACCGGGTGCAATTGAATAAATTTTTATCGATTTATGTTTTGATATATGTTTTTGTTCATCGTAAACTACTAAGCTAAACATATCTAATGCACTTTTTGATGCACAATACGTTGCCCATGATGATATTGAATGACGACCTGCACCGGAACTAATATTCAAAACAGTTTTGTCTAAATTTGAATATTGAAATTTAGCAATAAATTTATTTGTTAATATTGTTGGTGAAATTGTATTTATATTATAGGTGTCAATTATACTTTGATGATTGATTTTTCCAATTTGTTTTATATCGCCAATAATTCCTGCATTATTTATTAAAACTATTTTTTCTTTCTGTTCACTAACATCAAAATTAATTTTTTTTACTTGTTCTAAATCTGATAAATCAATTTTAATGTGAACAAAATTGTTATTCTTAATATTGTTGGTACGAGATAACCCATAAACAAGGTTATTTGTATCTTTTAATAAGTACGCAGCAATATTATATCCTATCCCTTTACTTGTACCTGTTATAAAGTAAATATTCATAAAATAAATTATAATTAAATATTGTATCTATATCTGTTTAAAAAACAAAAACAAATTTAACCAATATTCACGTTGTGTTTCGTTTGTTTTCCATAACGCCTTAGAGCCATGCTCACCAACACCTTCTTTTGGTATAAATACTGTTTTGTATTTATCTGCAACGCCTGACATTAATATTTTAACATATTTTTCTTCAAGCTGTGTGGCTGCAACAAAAACTTTCTTTTTATATCCTATAATTTTTTCTTGAACTTCTATTTGTGGTTCAAAATATTCACCGGGACTAAAAGCAATTACAGCTTTAACTTTGTTATTACCGCTACCTTCTAACAAACATAAAGATGCTGAATACGAACTGCCAAAAAGTATTACAGGTTTATTGTTAATAGAAAATGCATAATTAATTGCAGCAACTATATCTTGTTGAGCATCAATATAACTATGTTTAAAACCTTTTGTTTTAGCCTCTAATGCTGTAGAGTTTGGTATAAAATTAACTGTACCTCCTGAACGTAGGTCAACAGCAATAACATTGTATTTTAATTTTAATAATTTTTTAGCTGTATGAACATATTCTCCTTTACTGTATCCTGCTTGATGAAAAAGTAAAATAAACGAATATGTACTATCCATTATATATTGATTTGCGGTTATTGTTAACCCATCTTTTGCTTTGAAAGTTACAATATCTTGACTAAAATTAATTTTAGTCAATAACAACAACAAAACTAAACTACTAATTTTCAATGCGTTCATAATAATAATATTAAATTATTTCAACTGTTTAAAATACATAATTTTTTCATAATACACAATTTCAATGCCAATTATAATTTAATATAAATATGTTTTAACAATAGCGTCCTAAATAAAAAAAATAAATAAAAAAAAACAGAGAGAAGTTTTAAACTCAAATTATCTTTGAGGTGAACAAAAAACAAACTCTCTGATGACAAATATAAATTTATTTTCTCAAATAATATCAAAATTAG
>CAMZKE010000061.1 GCA_947311115.1 uncultured Bacteroidales bacterium
ATGATTCATATAAAGGCAAAATTAATTCTGAGGTTTTTCCTACCCAGCCACTAACTGTTGATTTACTAACAATTAGGTCTTGACGTTTAAATATTTGAAGTAATCTATAATTTGGTAAATGATCTATAAATTTTGATATTAATATAAATGCTAATAAACGGGTCACATTCATTTTGCTTAGTCCCCACAAAATGAATGTGACCCAGAAAAAAGCATGAATAATTCCATCTAACTAAATTGGTAAAATTCTGAATATCAACAATATGGTGTTTATTAGAATTTAGTTAGCTATTTTTTGCTACTTTTTCTAAAGTCTTGTAATCCGGGTTAAACTAGAAAATTCGATTTAAAAGAAGAAAAGAATCGGAACAACAGAATACTAATATATTTGATGATTTATATTTTAACAGAACTATAATCTATACCCTAAAACTGTAATATCATCTACCTGAAAGAGTTTACCTTTCCATTGTTTTAGATCTTCATCTAAAGCTTTGCATTGCTCTTGCATAGGTTTATTAGAAATCTTCAACAATAATGTTTTAAAACGTTTATAATTATATTTTTTACCTTTGGCCCCACCAAACTGATCTGGGTAACCATCAGAAAATAAATAAACTGTATCACCTTTACTTAATGACAAATCAAACGAAGTAAAACTATGCATCTTAACAAAATGTGCTATCGGCATTTTATCAGGCTTACACTCAAATAGTTTATTTTTGGAATTAACTTCATCTTTTGGATGAAACTCAATCAATTTAACACCTTTATTATCTGCCATAACATTTCTGTCAGAAACTATGTAAATAGAATTATTTGCACCGGAATACTGTAAAATATTTTTGTTTTTATGTATAACACAAACTGCAATATCCATACCATCTGCCTGGTCTCCTATATCACCTTTTTGTTTTAAAGCTTCAATAACATAATCTCGTAACTCATTTAATAAATGTGCTGAGGTAATTACTTCCGGTTTTTTAATTATTTCATTTAAAAACGCAATACCCAGCATACTCATAAAACCACCGGGTACTCCATGTCCGGTACAGTCGGCAACAAGCATAACTTTTAAATCGTTTACTTCTTTCACCCAATAAAAATCGCCACTTACAACATCTTTTGGCTTGAATAATATGAAATAATCATTCAATATTCTACTTAATGTTTCATTTTTTGGTAATACGGCATTCTGTATACGCTTGGCATACTCTATACTATCGGTTATTGCAAGTTTCTGATGAGTAATTAAATCTCGCTGTTCTGCGGCAATATCGCGTTGTGCTGTAATTTCATCTCGCTGAGCTTCAATTTCATCACGTTGAGTTTCTATTTCCTCTTTTTGCTGCATTATTTCGGCATTTTTAAGCATCAATAAATTATTAGCTTTTTTTCTAATAATGTTTTGCCTAATAAATAATATTGCAACAATTATTACCAGCAAAATACCTATTACCAATGCCCAATTAAATATTTTTTGTTTCTTTATTTGTTCTTGGTTAAGTAAAATTTGCTGTTCTTTTTTTTCTGTTTCGTATTTTGTTTGTAATTCATCAAAAGCTTTTTTTCGCTCTAAACTAAAAATGGAATCGTTTAACTGATTGTATTTAAGTATATTTAAAAAAGCCGATTTAAAATCACCTTGTGCTGAATCTAATGTTGCAATATGTGAATATAAATCTATTGTTTCTTTACTTTCTCCAATACTATCAGATAAACTCAATGCCTGTTTGTAATATTTGCCTGCATTTTTGTAATCAGCTCCCTCATAATAAACCTGCCCTATAAGTTTTTTTATACTAACTACATTGTTGAAATCTTTTAAATTCTCATATAATTTTATTGATTCTTCTAAATAGTTAATTGCATTTTTATTTAAACCAACTTCTAAATAAAGCTCTCCTAAGTTTGATAAAACCATTGCGGCACGACGTTTATTACCTGCATTTTCATATATTTTAAGTGCTTTCTTAAAATACTCCATACACTTATCAATATCATTTTTAAAATAATATATAATTGCAATATTATTATACAAAAGTGCGACCCCACCTTTATCATCTATTTCAATTTTAATTTCTAATGATTTTTCATAATAAAATAATGCTCTATCATAATCGCCCAACTGATAATGCATTAACCCTACATTATTATATGCCGTAGATATTTCTTCTTTTTTATTTAGTTCTTCTGCTAATTTCAGCGATTTTAAATGAAACCCCAAAGCTTTATTAAAATCAGATTTTGCATCGAACAGACTTCCTAAATTTATATATGTTGATAATAATGTGGATTTATTACCTAACTTAATAGCTTTTTCTTTTATTTTATTTAAAACTACTTCTGCAGAATCGTACTTACCTAATTGTAAATAATTTAATCCTATACCGTTGTTTAAAACAAAATAAAAAGTATCTAAATCAGCCTTGTTAACATCTTTTAAATTATTATAAATTTGTTTAGCTTTATTTGTATAAAAAACTGCACTATCTATATTTACATTTCTATATATAGTACACATTTCTACGTATTTGTTAAACAATACTGTATCAGTAATTTCATTTACAATTATTTGTTTAATACTATCAATTTTATTTTGATAGCCTTGAGTAAATGCGTTTCCTACATAAATTAATAAAATAATTAAAATAAATAACTTTCTCATTTGTTATTAAAATTACGGAAATTTATCGTAATAAATTAGATACTTCGCTTTGCTCAGTATAACAGTATTGACGTTAACTTGCACCATAAAACTCTTGCATTTGTCATTTTGAACCTAGTGAAAAATCTAAAATAAATTATAACGGTATAAACCCGTCGGGTTAATAATTTTACTCAATAAAAGTAATAAATTTATCGGGTAATAGGTAATTTATTAATTAAAAAAATTATTTTTGTACTATGCAGTTTAAAGATATAGTAGGACAACAAGAGATTAAAGACCGATTAATTAAATCGGTAATAAACAATAAAGTAAGCCACGCTCAACTTTTTTTTGGAGCGGAAGGCGTTGGAAAACTTGCTATTGCTATTGCTTATGCACAATATATAAATTGTACAAATAGAACAAAAACGGACTCGTGTGGTGAGTGTAGTTCGTGTAAAAAATATGCAAAACTTATACACCCTGACTTACATTTTGTTTTTCCTGTTGTAAAAATTGGTTCCAAAGAAGTTATATCTGACGACCATATTAAAGAATGGAGAGAATTTGTAAACAAAAGCCCTTATTTTACTTATAACCAATGGATAGAACAATTAGAAAATGAAAATAAAAAAGGTGGCATATTTGTTCACGAAAGTAAAAGTATTTTAAAAAAAATAAGCCTAACAACCTATGAAAGTGAATATAAGGTAATGATTTTTTGGCTTGCTGAAAAAATGAACATCCAAACAGCAAACAAACTACTTAAAATACTTGAAGAGCCACCTGAAAAAACACTTTTTATTCTTATTACCGAAAATACTGAAGCAATAATTACCACCATTAAATCAAGAACTCAACCTGTTAAAATTCCAAAGATTGATGACGACTCATTAAAAAATTATTTACAAAAACAGTCATCTATTACTGATGATAATGAAATAAATACAGCTGTAAAATTTTCTAATGGAAGTTTAACATCATTAAATAAATACATTAATGAATTAGAAGATAACAATGAACTTTTTGACTTTTTTGTAAGATTTATGCGTACTTGTTACAAATTTAGTATTGAAGAAATCAACACACTTACAACAGAATTTGTGAAATTAAAAAGAGAGAAACAAAAACGTTTTTTCAAACTATCTTTACGTTTAATACGTGAAAATTTTATGCTTAACATAAATAACAATAATTTATCGGTGCTTACAGTACAAGAACAAAATTTCTCAAATAAATTTAGCAATTTTATTCACCAAGGTATTATTGAAGATTTGTATAACGAACTAGATAAAGCTCATCATGATATTGATAGGAACGGTTCTGATAAAATTATTTTTTACGACACAGCTATCAAAATAAATAAGCTTCTAAGAAAGAAATTTTAACACATTATCAATAAACATTAAAAACTCAGAGTTAATGTATATTTTTTTATACTTTTGTTAGACAATAAAGAGAATACAATTTGAGAAAAAAATTTGTAACAAATTTAGCATTATTACTTGCTTTAAACCTCCTAATTAAGCCATTTTGGATTTTTGGAATTGATCGTACAGTTCAAAACACAGTTGGAGCAGGCGAGTATGGATTGTATTTAGCACTTTTTAACTGGGCTTTAATTTTCAATATTATTTTAGATATCGGAATCACAAATTATAATAATAAAAACATAGCTCAAAACCATCAATTAGTTAGTAAACATTTATCAAACATAGTTACTATTAAATTTATACTTGCAATAATATATGCACTAATAGCTCTATCTACTGCACTTATTTGGGGTTGGCACGGAAAAAAAATATATCTTTTATCGTTTCTAATAACTAATCAATTTTTAAGCTCATTTATTTTATACTTACGTAGTAATATTAGCGGTTTACACTTATTTAAAACTGATAGTCTTATATCGGTTTTAGACCGTTTATTAATGATAATTATTGTTGGATACTTATTATTAAACCCATTTACTAAAGCAAATTTTAAAATAGAATGGTTTGTTTATTCACAAACAATAGCATACACAACTTCATTAATAATTACTTTTGTTGTTTTATTCAGAAAGCTCGATTTTTTTAAGCTTAGGTTTGATAGCAAATTCTTTATTGCTTTTTTTAAACAAAGTTATCCTTATGCACTATTAGTACTGTTAATGTCGGTATATAACAGAATAGAACCTATATTATTAGAACGTATTTTACCCGATGCAGGTTCAGGAATTGAAATAACTCATACCGGAGCTTACCAAGCAGGAATTTATGCTCAAGCATTTAGAATTTTAGATGCAGCATCGATGTTTGGATTATTATTTGCAGGGCTTTTACTACCAATGTTTGCCAAAATGATAAAACAAAAAAATGAAATAGGACAATTACTTCAATTATCATTTTCACTTATAATTGTACCCGCAATAATTCTTGCAGGAGCATCTTTCTTTTATAGTAAAGAAATTATGGATTTATTATACCCTGAACATACCGAAGCATCATCAACACTTCTTGGTTTACTTATGATTGGGTTTGTTTTTATATCAACAACATATATTTTCGGAACCCTTTTAACTGCAAATGGCAGTATGAAACAATTAAATATTATGGCATCAATTGGTATGTTAGCAAATATTGCTCTGAATTTATATTTAATACCTATTTTTATGTCTTTGGGCTCGGCATACGCTAGTTTATCAACTCAGTTACTCACTGCTGCGCTACAAGTAGTAATTGCACAACATATTTTTAAATTTAAAATAAATTACAACTTCTTATTTAAGTTTATAGGTTTCATTGCAGGTGTTGTAATTCTGGGTTATGGATTTAAAACATATTCTACTAGTTGGATTTTTGGTATATCATTATTTATTTTCAGCTCAACTTTATTTGCAGTTACAATACGTTTAATAAGCATTAAAGCACTAATTCAAATAATTAAAAATGATGAAGAATGAATTCATTATTTAAAATTATTTTAAATAATGTTTTTTATATCTTTGCACAAAATGAATATCTTCGTCGCAAGCTATCAGGGTATAATTACGGAAAGCAATATTTAATACGCCCAAGGGGGCGGAAAATTTAAACCAAACAGATTAAAAAATACAAAAATATGAAAAGCATTATTATTATTCTCGCAACATTTAGTTTCCTATTTTCTTACTCACAAGTTGAAGAAAAGACTAGTAAAGAAGAGCAAAATCAAAAAATTATAGAGCAAAATCAAAAAATTATTGAACAAAACAACAAACTTCTTGAACAAAGTAATTCAACTAATAGTACTAAAACACAACAAACAAATCAAGGAAAAAATACACAAAAAAGAGGAGGCTTTTTAGACAAAATATACACAGGAGGTAGTTTTGGTATGGCTATAAACTCAAATTACACAAGTTTAATTTTTGAACCATTAATTGGGTACAAAATTATGGATAAAATTTATGCAGGGGTTAAATTCTCATATGTACACACCAGATACTATTCATTTAAAACTCAAAAATATAACGACTTTGGAGGTAGTATATATACTCAACTTTATCCAGTACCTTTTACTTTCTTTCATTTTGAGCCTGCTTTTATGAATTACCAAATGAGAGCTGATAATTCTGAAAGAGAAGTAATTCCTTTTATATGGATTGGCGGAGGTTTTAGACGTACTGTAGCCGAGAATGCATGGGTAACTGCAAAATTTTTATTCGATGTATATAATCACCCTGACTCACCTTACAAAAAAGGGCGTCCAATTATTAGTGTTGGTGTAGGTTTTGGTTTATAAAATGAATAAACCCACGCCACAAGCGAACGGGTACCAAATAAGAATTTAATTTAATCGCCCAAAGGCAGAAATTTAACCTAAACAGATTAAAATTATGGGAAAGAAAAGAAAAGCAGATAATAACGGTATGGTTTATTCAACAAATTCTGATTATGAATTTGATTATAGTACCGAAGAAATTGAAACTTTACCTAATAATCAGCAAAATTTAAGAGTATCTATTGACAAAAAAAATAGAAAGGGTAAAATGGTTACTCTTATTACAGGTTTTGTTGGTTCCGATGACGATTTAAAAGCTTTGGGTAAATTAGTAAAAACCAAATGTGGGGTAGGTGGCTCAGTAAAAGATAACGAAATTATTATTCAAGGTAATTTTACCGAAAAAATAAAAGATATTCTTACAAAAGAATCTTACAAAGTAAAAGGGTAAATTCAATACCCTTTTACTTTGTAAGATTCTTTTATTGTTATTCGTTTTCCATTATTATATGCAGTAACAAAAGCTCCTTTAATACCTATTTTTTTCATCACACTCAAAGCTTCGTTTACTGAAACATAATTCCCTATAAAAAATTTATAAAAATTATCTTCCTCTAGTTTTTCAACTTTATAATTCCCTGTATTAACATGCAAATTATTTGTTGAAATATCATTAGCAAAAGCTCCTATTTGTATTTTATAGACAATATTATTTTCTGATATTTCAGGAACAACCTGAGTAAGCATATCATTTTCAACAATATCTATTACAGAATAAAATTCATCTTCTTCAACTTTATTATTCTTCACATAAAAGAACTTTCTAAATATTTTTTCTTCTCCTTTGTACAATTTTGGTACAGTAATATTGTACGATAAATCTATTGTTTCGGCTTTTGGAGTTAAAATCCAAATAAACTTAGCTTTATTATTATCAAAAATAAAATTTGCACCTGATGAATTAACAGACTCTACAACAAAGCCTTCGGGTACTACAATTTCAAATTTAGATGAGCCTGATATTTCGTTTTTGTTAATACATACAGTTACATTATATGTTTCACCTGCAAAAACATAAGATGGCGACTTAATACAATAACTTACGCTACTTATTGCAAAAGAATTTAGCGAAAGCATTACAAATAGAGTGAATAGATATTTTATATAGCGTTTCATAGTAACAATATTTAGTGAGTAAAAAAGTGTGTGTTATTGTTTTACGAAAACAAACTAAATATGTTACATTAAACAACTATTGATAAACAATTATTAGTTATTTATCAAAAATGAAATTTAAATCCAATATTAAAATCTCTACCTATATTATAATAACCTAACCCTTTAATTGTTGACAAATGGTCGTAATACATCTCATTAAAAATATTATTTATACCAAAAGTAATATCAAAATTATATTGACCCCAAAAATTAGAATAATACAATGCTAAATTAAACACATTATATTCAGGAGTATAAGATTCTGAAACAGCATAATTATTTTGAGCAAATGCAATTTCGTTACTAAATTTTAATTTTAATGATTTATAAAATTTTGCGGTAGGCATACTAAAAGTTAAATCTCCAATAATTTTATTTTGAGGAATAAAAGGTAAATTTTCGCCATTTTCTTTTTGCCCTACCAAGTATGAGTATCCTTCATTTAAAGATAGCCATTTTACCGGGCTATAATTAAATGATGTCTCTAATCCGTAAATTACAGAATTATCTTGCGAATACTGATAAATATTCATTCCTGAAGATGTTGTATCTGTGGTTGGCATTAGATAAATATAATTGTTAATTACATTATAAAATCCTGCTAAATTAAACGCAAATTTATTAAAATGAAAATGCGTACTCAAATCAATTTCATAATTACGTTGTGATTGTAAATTTATATTGCCTTTTTCGTACCTAGTACCATGTACACCATTTTGCGATAATTCGTTAATATTTGGACTACGAAAAGCCGAAGCAAAATTAGCTCGCAACAATACATTTTCGTTTAACTCATAAGTACTTCCCAACGAATAACTAAGGTTCTGATAATTGTTATTGATATTTGTTTCTAATGTATTTTCCACATCGGTAAACACATTTGGAATATCAATATTTCTATAATTATACCTAACACCTATTTGCGAACTTAACTTTCCAAGTTTATATTGTAACAATCCAAAACCTGATAAATCGTATAAACTAAAATTAGGTAAGACATGGTCGGGTGCATCACCATTAATATTATTTTGATTCATTCCTTGAAAAGCAAAAACAAAATCAATATTTTCATTTACGTTAAGCGTATTTTTTAATTCATATTGAATTGTTTGCAATTTCATATCAACAACTTTCAAAATAGGTTTTGAGTTATCAGTTAACAGCTTACGATTATTATTTTGGTAACTAATATTTATTTCCGTTTTCAGTTTATTAAAAAATATTGTATTCGTACTTTGCAAAAAATCGTTTGTTAAATCTTGATACCAAACAGAATTTTTTCTTGAATTTTCATCAATAATTTTAATAGCCGGAGGCACAGTTAAACCTAATTTCATTTTACTATGCTGATAATAAATTTTTGATATACTCTTGTTTGTATTAAACCCAATAAACGACTTTATACTATTTTGATTAAATCTTGAATTTACAACCACAGCTCCAGCCCCATCGGTATAATCTATATTACTAGACAAACCTGCTCTTACACCAAATACAAACTTAGCTTTACTTGCTCTAACTCCAACATTAGAATTAACACCTTGTGTATTGGTATTGTATTTTGTTGAAAAATCGGCTTTAATAGTATTATTTGGAGCAGGTTTTTCAGTTATCACATTTATTACTCCACCAATAGCGTCAGAACCATATAACAACGATGCAGGACCTTTAATAAACTCTATATGGTCAACACCATATTCATCAATCATAAAAGGATGGTTTTCGGAAAACTGAAAATTTTCCATTCTAGTTCCGTTTGTAAGCACCAAAATATTTGAAGTTGAAAGCCCTCTTATTACAGGAGTTGCTACGCCATTACCTTTACTTATTGCATCAATACCAGGCAATTTAGCCATATTTTTAATTAATGATATTTCTGATGCTTGTTGCAGAACCTTTGCATTAATTGTCTCTATTTTTATTGCATTCTCATGCTGAGATTTATAGCCTCCACCGGAGACAATAACTTCTTCAGTTTGCAACAGTGTTTGCTCTAAAGCAATATTTTTCTCGTATTCCGAATTATCGAAACTAACATCAATTATTATATTTTTATATCCTAAAAAAGAATACTGAATTTTAAATTTCCCTTTGGGAATGTTATTAATAATGTATTTTCCGTTTATATCTGAAACCGCACCTTTTTTTAAAGCCGGTATATATATTTCTACTCCAATAAGTGTTTCATTTGTTTTTTTATCGGTTATTAAACCTTGCAAAGTTGACTGTGCATATAAGTTTACTCCAAATAAAAACACAAATAAAACATTAATAATGTTTTTCATTTGATATTTATTTAATTAGTTAATTTTGAAAAATTTACATAAGCAATACCCTTAAATTTAAATATATAGGTATAAAACTTACAATAAAATAATTTAATCTGTTTGGATTTAATTCCCTAGCCTTTAGAGATTATAAAAACTAAATATCTTGTTAGCTTACGGCGAGGATATCCTCAGAAAACTAATTATTTGGAGGAGGGCGTAAAAAAAATACTATTAATTTTTTTGATAATAGAACACTTTTATAAAAAGTATTATTAATATCGATAACAGAAAGATTGTTTACTCCAATTAGAATACTACTAACAAAAGTGTAGTTATTAACTACATTATTATTATATAAAAATGTTTTATGACCGTTATGTAAATGATTTTCATTTTTAGCATTACAGTGAAACGAATTATTATGAGCATAAACTTCGTATAGTTCGTTTATTGTTGGAGTAAAAAACAACAAAATAAATGTTGCTGACACCAAAAATTTTGATATCTTTTTTATATTGTATTTTTTTATTATCTCAATCATTTAACATTGCAAATGTAATTATTTTAACTAATAATTAACCTAGATACATAATATAATTGTTTTAAACTATGTTAAAATAAATCAACCAAATTTTCAAGTTTTTACATTAAATCAATCAACTAATTACCAAATCCTTAGACACTGTATTTTAATCTATATGAATGATGCAGGTTAATAATCTAAAACAACAATAGTAATACCTGAGCCACCAAACTCTACGGCTTCATCTTTTGTTGATGCAACAATATCAATAGTATTTAAATAATTACGTAGTGCTGCACGTAAGGATCCCGTTCCTGTTCCGTGTAATATTTTCAACTCATTAAATCCAAACATTACAGCTTCATCAACAAATCTTATAGTTTTTTCAATTGCCTCATCAACACGATACCCACGAAGGTCGAGATACGGATTAAAATTTGCTCGTTTTTCAATAGTTAAGCTGGAAATATTGCTTTGTTTTTGCGAAGTTCTGTTTGTTTTTTTATACTCGTTATTACTAATTTTACTTATCTTTTTTAACGATACAGATGTTAGCATATTACCAAAAGCAACTATTGCATTTTTGTTATTTAACTCAACAACCTCGCCGGTATTATCAGAATCTTTAAGTCTAACCTTATCACCAATTCTAATTTTTGAGTTATCAATTTTTACTTGTTCTTTCTTTTCGATATAATTTTGCTCTATTCGTTCGCTAACAGCTTTTAATTTCTGCTCTAGTTTACCTTGTTTATCATTTTGAGCTAATACTTGCCTCTTTTGAGCTTCAAACTTTTTTCGAATTTGTTTTGTTTTCTCTTTATCTGCCTGAACAGCTTTTATTTCCTTAACAGTGCTTTCTATTGTTTTATTTGCCGATCTAATAATATTCTCGGCATCTTCTTTTGCTTTTTTTAAAATTTCAGTTTTTAGTTTTTTTATTTCAGCTAAATTCGTCTGATATTTCGATACAATTTCTTCAAGTTTTTTGTCATTACGCTTTATTCTATTTCGTTTATCTTCCCAATATTTTTTATCACGTAAAACTTGACGTAAGTGTTTATCAAAATCTATATGTTCTTTTCCTGTTTTTTCTTCTGCATTTTTTAAAACAGTCTCCGATATTCCAATTTTGCGAGCTGTTTCAAATGCAAACGAACTTCCGGGTTTCCCAATATCTAAAATATATACAGGTTCAATTTTTGCAACATCAAAAAGCATTGCCGCATTTTCTACTCCATCAGCAGAAACAGCAAAATGCTTTAAATTTGTATAATGAGTCGTTATTATTCCTTTCGGATTTAATTTATTTAACTCATCAAGCATTGCCTCTGCTATTGCACCACCAAGCATTGGTTCTGTTCCTGTTCCAAATTCATCAATAAAAAATAAAGTTTTCTCATCTGCATTTTTCAAGAAATATTTCATATTAAATAAATGAGAGCTGTATGTACTCAAATCATTTTCAACAGATTGTTCATCTCCAATATCAATAAAAATATTATTAAACACGCCTATTTCTGTACTACCGCCAACAGGCACTAACATACCGCACTGAACCATATATTGTAATAATGCAACTGTTTTTAGGCTTACCGATTTACCGCCTGCATTTGGACCTGAGATTAATATTATTCGTTGTTTATCGTTTATTTCAATATTTAATGGAACAATTTCTTTTCCTTCTGATTTAAGTTTTTGTGCCAAAATAGGATGCTTTGCTTTAAAAAGTCTTAACATTGGCTCTTTAACCAAACCTGGTTTAATACAATCATTATTTTTTGCAAACAATGCCTTTGCTCTAACAAAATCAATCTCGGCAAGAAAATAATAAGAGTTTATTAAGTCGTCTTTGTAAGGACGAATATCTTGTGTAAATTCTAATAGTATTTTGTATATTTCTTTGCGTTCGTCATTTTCTAAATCAACAATATCGTTATTTAATGTAACAACTTCTTCGGGTTCTAAGTATGTTGTTTTTCCAGTAGCCGAAACATCGTGAACCATACCTTTTACTTTACGCTTATATGTGCTTTCTATAGGAATTGTAATTCTTCCGTTTACATATGTTGCTGATAAGTCGCTATCAATCCACCCCTGTGCTTTAACTTTGGCAAGTACTGTATTTACAATTTTCGATATAGATGATTTTTTATAGTTTAAACTTCTGCGTATTTCTTGTAACTTTTCTGAAGCATTATCTTTTATTCGTCCATTACTTGTTATTATCCCATTAATTCTATCAAGCACATATTTATGTATGTTAACATTTTGTATTGTTTTTAATAAATAAGGAAACTCATCTTTATGATTGTTAAAAAACCTAAGAACATTCCTAACAGTATCTAAGGATTGTTTTAAATCAAACATTTCTTCTACACTTATATATGCACCGTCAACATCAGTTTTTTCTATAATTGAGCGCGAATCTATATAGTTATTTGTAGGAAAGTCTTCGTATTTAAAAAGTATATTTTTAAACTCATCAACCTTATTTAATTCGGTTTTTATGTGTTTATAATTCGTACTAAATTTTATATTATCTATATTGCTTTCGCCTAATGAGCTTAAACATTTTGCACGTACAAGCTCTTTTACTTTATCGAATAATATTTTACTTTCTAAGTTATTGGGGTAAATCATTGTGCAAAGATATAAAAAAGAAAAGGCAGTTTATAAAAACTGCCTTTTCAATATTTTAATTTAAATAAGCTTACAAATCTTCAACACGTTTACTTGTTGAATAATTTATTTTAAGAGCACTTGCTCTACGTAAAGCTTGTTTAATATCAGTAACAATACCCATTTTTGTATCTTTATCTACTTTTAAAGAAGTAGTCATTTGAGGTCTATCGTTTTCTTTCATTGCCTCACGTTCGCTACTAATAAACTGCTGAATATCGTCAACAGAAGCAAACTGATCGTTTAACTGAATTTTAGGTTCAGTACCATACAGTTTTTGAAATGCTTTTGTTGGAGGTCCAACATTTATGTAGCTTACTAAAGATTTCTTCTCTAATTTTTTAATTTCAGTTGCCTGAGGTACAGTAATTTTAACCATCATTGTACTATCACGCATTGTAGTTGAAACCATAAAGAAGAATAAAAGCATAAATACAATATCTGGTAACGATGCTGTTGACATCTCCGGACTTGCCTTTCCTGATTTTTTTTGAAATTTACCCATATTACTATTCTCCTATATTTTTAGGTTCTGCCTCCGAAATTCTCATTGGATAAATTTTCCTAATAGCTTTCAGCTTATCCTTTTCATGAGCTTTTTCAAGCTGAGCATAAGTTTTACTCCATTTACCCATTGCCAATTCATCACGTAATTCATTATAAGCTTTAGTTAACTCATTCTGAACTGTTATATACGTATCATACTTAGTACCTCTATCATTTTGTAATGATATTACTTGTTTTGAAACCATTTGATCTCCAAAAAATGGAATATCCTTAACTAATTTCTTCTCAGGTAAAGTTTCTAAGTTTGCTTTATTAGCAATAAACTCTTTAGCTTTGTCTTTAAGATTTTTAATATTAAGAATTTCATTTTCAACCAAAAGTTGATCATTTGAGTTAATAAGTACAACAAAAACATTACGTTCTTTAATGTCAATATCATCTTGTTGGTCTTCAACTATAGGAGGTAATTTCCTCATAATACCGGAATCGATATTCATAGTTGTAGCTACTAAGAAAAATATAAGTAACATAAACGCTATGTCGGCCATAGAACCACCATTTATTTCGGGAGCTTCTCTTCTTGCCATATTAATTTATTTTATAATTAAAGGCAGCATAAGCCGCCTAATTTTTATTTAAACATTTTCGAAACCTCGGTATAAACAATACCAAGTGCAGCAACGAAACCTAATATATACATTGCATATATAGACATTCCGATAATGTGAGAATATGAAAGTGAAACTTCATTCTTCTCTAAAATACTTGTAGCTACAGAACCATCTGACGAAAGCACATAAGCTAAACCAAATATAACCGCTAAGCCAACTACTCCAAAAAGTGTAGTTTTCGCTTTACTTGGAAACATAATAAGACTAAACACTCCAAATAAAACTGTGGCTCCACCTGCAATAGCAAACAACACGTACGACCAGCCTAAGAACATTCCTGCATCAATTGAATCTGTCCAGAATAGAACAAAGAAAATTACAGAAACTGCTAGCAATAAGTATGATACTATTGATACAATTTTAGAAATATTATTCATCTTTTATTTTTTACTAAATTTAGTTACTAAATCAATTAATGAGATAGAAGCATCTTCCATATCGTTAACTAAACTATCAATTTTTGATACAATATAGTTGTAAAATACTTGAAGTATCATTGCAACAACAAGACCAGATACTGTTGTAATAAGGGCAACTTTAATACCTCCGGCAACAAGCGATGGTTGAATATCGCCGGCAGCTTCAATAGCATCGAAAGCTCCAATCATACCAATTACTGTTCCCATAAATCCTAACATAGGAGCAAGAGCAATAAATAAAGCAATCCAAGTTAAACCTTTTTCTAATTGCCCCATTTGAACACTTCCATAAGCAATAACTGATTTTTCTACAATCTCAATTGAGTTTGTATCGTTTTTATCAAAACGCTCTAAACCTTGGTAGAAAATACTTGCAACAGGACCTCTTGTGTTTCTACAAACTTCTTTTGCTGCATCAATACCACCTGAGTTAAGTGCATCTTCAATACTTGTTAAAAGTTTTTCTGAATTTGTAGTAGCTAAATTAAGATAAATTATTCTCTCAATAGCTAATGCTAAACCTAAAATTAAGGTTAATAACACCATACTCATAAATCCAGGACCACCTTCTATAAATTTTTCTTTAATAGCTTGGTGAATAGGTTTATCAACAACCTCATCAGTAGTAACATCTTGCGATGCGTCGTCTTTTGCAGGTGTTTCTGCAAGCTCTGCAGGTGCTTCTTCTGTAGCCGCTGTTGTGTCTACATTTTCAACTGCAGTTGAATCTCCGTTAGTTGCATCATCTTGAGCAACAGCATAATTAGATGCTCCAAAACTAAGCATCGCAAAAACAGCAATTAATGAAAATAGCTTTTTCATGATCAATCTTTATTTATTTAAAAGTTAGTAATATTAATTTTATTTGCGGAAAATGAGGGATTCGAACCCACGTTACAGTTACCCGTAAACACGCTTTCCAAGCGTGCGCCTTAAGCCACTCGGCCAATTTTCCGTTATAGATTACTCTATATAATACTTTAAAAGAACCTTTCTAACAAACGCCTAAATTAAAAAAAAAAATCTCTTTTGTTATAAGTTTTTCTAATCTTTATTTACAAGTTACTAACATAAATTATCCATAAGCCCTCATTATCACGACAATTCGCCTACAATTGATGTTTGAAAAATTGCTTTAGTTTCAAAATTTTCTAATTTTTGCCCTAATAAAAACATTAATTTTGTTAACGCAGCTTCTGTTGTAATATCAGAACCACTTATAACACCTGCATTTATTAAACCAACACTTGTTTGATATTTACCTTGTTTAACAGAACCTCCATTACATTGCGTCACATTAACAATAATCATTCCGTTTTTAACAGCATTTGCAATAATATTAATAAACCATTTTTTTGTTAAAGCATTTCCTGCACCAAAAGTTTCTAAAACTAAAGCTTTAACGCCAGATTTATTAACAACAGCATCAACAAGCTGTTCGCTTATACCCGGAAATAATTTTAATACTCCTACTCTACTATCAAGTTTTGTATTAATATTAAAAGCTTCTGTTGTATTTGTTTTATAATGAATATATTTATAATTATATTTAATATCTATACCTACATTTGCTAGAGGAGGGTAATTATTAGATTTAAATGCATCGAAATATTCTGCATTATTTTTTCTTGCTCTGTTTCCTCTAAATAATTTATTTTCAAAATAAATACATACTTCAGGAACTATTGCCTGATTATTTTCAATTGCTGCTGCAATTTCTAAAGCTGTAATTAAATTTTCTTTTCCATCAGTACGAAGCTGTCCTATAGGCAATTGTGAGCCGGTAAGAATAATAGGCTTATTTAAGTTTCCAAACATAAAACTTAACATAGAAGCTGTAAAAGCCATTGTATCGGTTCCATGAAGCACAACAAAACCAATATATTTATTGTAATTTTTATATATCAATTTGGCTAAATCTTCCCAAAAAACAATATCAATGTCAGATGAATCTATTGGGTTATCAACTTCAATTGCATCAATATGAAAATTAAATTTATTTATTTCGGGTATATCTTTAGATATTTCAGAAAAATTAACAGGAGATAATGCTCCTGTTTCAATATTTTCTTTCATCCCAATTGTACCTCCGGTATATATAATAAGTACTTTTGAATTATTCATTAGCTTAATTCTATTTTAAATATTTCTGATGCGTTTTTTGTTGTTATTTTTGCGACTTCATTAATACTTGTATTTTTTAGTTCTGCTACTTTTTTTGCTATATAATATAAGTATGTACTTTCGTTACGTTTTCCGCGTTTTGGAACAGGGGCTAAATATGGCGAATCGGTTTCTAAAACCAAATGTTTTAAATCAATTTGCTCTACCACTTTATCAATACCTGCATTTTTAAAAGTAACAATACCTCCAATACCAAGTTTTAAGCCTCTGTTTATTATATTATTTGCTTGTTCTAAGTTACCTGTAAAACAATGAAATATTCCTTTTAAATTATCATACTCTTGTTTATTTATTATTTCGAGAGCATCGTCAAAAGCATCTCTTACATGAATAACAACAGGCAAATCAAACTCTAAAGCCAAATTTAATTGTGTTTCAAAAGCAATAATTTGCTCATCTTTAAAACTTGTGTCCCAATAATAATCGAGTCCTATTTCACCTATAGCATAAAATTTTTGTTTATTAAGCCAATCTTTTACAATTTGTAATTCATTTTTATAATCATCTTCTGCTGATGTTGGATGTAAACCCATCATTGGATAAATTCTACCAGGATATTTATTTGCCAACTCTAACATACCTTCAATTGATGAACTATCAATATTTGGCAAAAATATATGTTTTACATTTTGTTTATCTGCATTAAAAATAACATCTGCCCTATCTTTATCAAACTCGGGTAAATATATATGTGAATGTGTATCTACTAATATCATTACTATAATTGAATTTATATTTTTTTACCATGCATCATTAAAATCATCAATCTCTCTTCGTTCTTTTTTTGTAGGACGTCCCATTCCTCTCTCTCTATATGCGGTTACATTACCTGCTTTAATTAATTCTAATCTTTCAAGTTCTTCGGGTTTTGTAACATCTTTAACATAATCTACAACAATTTTTGCCGATTGCCTGTTACCCAATAAACCAAGTACTCGATACGAAAATGTTACCGGAGGTTTCACAATATCAATTACTTCTCCCTTTTTTATTATTCTAGAAGGTTTAAGTTTTACACCATTAATTAATACACGCCCTTTCTTAATTGCTTCGGCGGCTTGCGACCTTGTTTTAAAAAGTCTTACTGCCCACAACCACTTATCAATACGTAAGTTTTCTACTTCTTTAAGTTGCATTTTGCAAATGTATAATCTATAAATGATATTTTATATATAAGTTTGTAAAAAATAATTGAATATGAAATTATTAATTATTGCACTTTTTACCATATCATTTAATTTATTTTCGCAAGAAATAAATAATAAAGTTTTTGATGAAAAATTTAACGACAGTTTACTTGTTGGCGAATGTAATATTAATGCTTTTAGAATTGCTCCTTACAATAACTGGTTTAATGATGAATATAATGATTACGAACCAAACGATAGCGTCATAAATTTATTAAAAACATCGGTTAAAAACGTAAATATTACTATAATTTTAGGAGTTTGGTGTAGCGACTCCAGACGAGAATTTCCAAGATTTATTAAAATATTAGATTTGATAGGTTTTGATTATTCCAAACTAACAATAATTGCTGTAAACACTAAAAAAGATGCTGTATTTAAAGATATTTCTAATTATAATATTGAATTAATACCAACATTAATTTTTTATGAAAAAGAAACTGAGTTAGGAAGAATTATAGAAACACCACAAAAAACACTAGAAAACGACTTATTAACTTTCATTAATTAGTTAATTTAGTCACAATAATATATCATTTTATAAAATAACAGATATTATTCTCCTAAATTATGTAAAATTTATAAATTTTTCAATTTTAACAAGCAACTAAATTATATTTTTGTCGTCTAAAATACGTAAAATCACTTATGTGAATTAAATTATTAATTTTATGAGAAAAATATTTTTTATACTTATTGTTTTAGCCTCAACATACAGTTTTGCTCAAAATAATATTGACAGTAGATTAACAGAGCTTTTTCCGTCTGAATATATTCAATCATTAAGTCAAGAACGAATAAACGTATTAGAATACGAGTTAGACCATTCATATATTATTCTTGATAATTTTGAGAAAAATGAATCGTTACCTATTCTTTACAAAAGAAATATGCAGACAAAAGAAATAACTACAGAAACTGTTACAAATTTTGATATAAATACGTTTAATGTTCTTAATTATGCATACGAAAAAAAGTATGATAACAGAACATACTATAAACTTGGGAATACCGGAAAAACTATAGTCTTTTATTCAATAAAAGAATTTACAAAAAACTATAATTTAACTAAATAGCCTACTTAAATACTACTTTTTATGAGACTCTTAAATATAATAATAGCACTACTACTAACTAGTTTATTGTCTTTTGGGCAAACCTACGAAATGAATAATGTTTCAGGACAAACTATAAACACTTGCTCCGGAACTTTTTACGATTCAGGTGGAAGTGGCGGAGATTATAATGATAACGAAACTTATTCTGTTACATTTTGTTCTGACCAAGCAGGTTCGCAAATAAGCCTTGATTTTACTCAATTTGATACAGAAAGCTGTTGCGACCATATAGACATATACGATGGCACAGGCACTACCGGCACACAACTTGTTGCTAGTGCAGGAGGTTCTGCTCTTCTTGGACAAATAATAGAATCGCAAGGAAGTGGTTGTTTAACTATTGTTTTTGATTCTGACGGATCAATTACACATGCAGGTTGGGAAGCTGCTATTTCATGTACGTTTCCTTGTCAAGATTTTACGGCAGACATTGTAAACACAAGCGAACCATATTACAACGGAGATACAATTCGTTTATGTCAGAATACGCCATTAACATTTACTGCCGCAGGAACTTATCCTAACAACGGAACAAACTATACCCAAAGTGATGCAACAAGTACATTCCACTGGGATTTTGGCGATGGAACCGATACCTCAGGAGTAGGACTAACAACTGTATCGCATAGTTTCCCTGAAGGAGGTTATTACGTAGTTTTAGATGTATACGATCAAAATAATTGTGATAATTCTAACTTAATAATGAATACTGTAATGGTTTCTACAACACCTTTATTTACGGGTACAAATATTACAGACACAATATGCCCGGGAGAAACAGTTAATTTTACAGGACAAGCAAATACTCATTCATGGAGTCAACCTCTCCCTGCAATAATAGGAGATACAACCTTCCTTCCTGATGGAAATGGAGTATCGTACGAAACATCATTAACTTATAATATTTTCCAATCAGGAGCAACCTTAACTGATATTACTGATTTAGAAAGTGTTTGTTTAAATATTGAACATTCGTATGCTGGCGACCTTGATATTACATTAATATGCCCAAACGGAAGTCAAGCACACTTAGTCGTATACAACTCCTCTAATAACTTAGGATGGGATCATGTTGGAGAGCCTATAGATGATTTTGATTCAGATAATGGTAGTTCTCCAGAAGGCCCAGGAACAGGATACGATTATTGTTGGACAACAATTCCTGTTGGTCAGACATGGGACGATGCTGCTGATGGCTCAAATACTTATAGTTATACTGATGTAAATGGTGCTACATACACAGATATTAGTTATATTCCCGCAGGAAATTACGACCCAATGGGTAATGATTGGAACAATTTGCTAGGATGCCCTCTTAACGGAGATTGGTCAATACAAGTTACTGATAATTTAAACTCTGATGATGGCTACATCTTTGAATGGACAATTAATTGGGACACAAGTTTAACAACATCGTTATGGGTATTTGGAAATACTTATGATAACACACAATATACTTGGGCAGGACAAAATATCAATTCTCAAACTAACGGAATAGGTACAGCAGTTCCTACAACATCAGGCACTACTGAGTTGTATACATTTACAGCTATCGATGATTTTGGCTGTGCTTACGATACAATACTACCTGTATATATATATCCTACAAATAGTCCGGGTTGTTGCGTAACACCAATACCTGAAGCAGGAAATAACGATAGTATTTGTGGCTTATCAATACAATTAAATGCAACTATGTTTGATAGTGGTAATTCAGGTTTATGGACTGTTACAGGCCCAGGCAATGTTACTTTTGACAATGCAATGTCGCCTACAGCTACAGCAACTGCAAATACTTACGGCGAATACATATTTACGTGGACAGAAATAAACCCTGCCGGTTGTCAGGCAAGTGATATGGTAAGCATTTGGTTCAATAAAAACCCATTGATTCAAATAACTGCACCAGCACTAAATTGCTTCGGCGATGTTAGTGATATTACTGTAATTTTTGATGACACAACCGATGCGCCATTCACTTATTTATGGAATACAGGTGAAACAACTAATCCGATAATTAATAAATCGACAGGTAATTACACTGTTACTGTAACTAATATACATGGTTGCACCTCAACATTAAGTACAAGTTTACAAGAGCCTCCATTATTAGAAACTCAATTAACAAAAACAGATTTATTATGTAATGGCGATAATACAGGAAGTATACATTGCGAAATAACAGGAGGAACCCCTCAATACAATATACAATGGCTACCAAGTGGCTCGGGTACTGATTTAACAAATATTCCTGCCGGACAATATAATATTAAAGTAACCGATGCCAATGGATGTATAAAAAATGATAGTATTACGGTTAATGAACCAACACCTATGGTTTCTTCATATACAACTACATCATTAGGTTGTGCCGGTAGTAATAATGGCAACATTAATTTAACTGTATCAGGAGGAACTCCAAACTATTCTTTTTTATGGAATAATGGAGCAACTACACAAAACTTGCAAGATATTGGCGGAGATGTATACTCTGTTACTATTACTGACATGAACCAATGTATTGTTACTCATAATAATATTGAAATTACAGAGCCAGACCCTATAATTGCAAGTATAACTCCGGAAAGTACTATTTGTTTAACAAACTCTCAGGATTTAATGTGCTCTGCATTAGGTGGCACACCACCATATACCTATTTATGGAATACAGGAGAAAGTACATATAATATTACAGTAACACCAAACGATACAACTACATATAACGTAATAGTTACAGATGCAAACGGATGCAACAGTCCTTTAACAGAAACAACAGTTAATGTTCGTCCTCCTATTTCGGCAACTGCTATTGGCGATAATATTGAAATTTGTCCCGGAGACCCTTTAAATATTACAGTTACACCTCAAGGTGGTAATGGACACTATATTTATACTTTACAAGATGGACAAAATGTAACACAAGATTTTACAATATATCCTAGCGAAACAACTACATATATTATTACTGTTAGTGATGATTGCGGTTCGCCTACAGGTACAGCTCAGGTTGACGTAAGCGTTTTAGATGCACCACCCTTGAGTTTTTCTGCTGATATAACACAAGGCTGTCAACCTTTAGTTGTTACTTTTACAGAACAATCTGACGATGAAGGACAAACTTACGAGTGGGATTTTGGGGACAATAGTCCTTCTAATATAGGCTCGGCAAAACAACCTATTCACATATATGAAAATAGCGGTTTATTTGATGTTTCGTTACAAGTTACATCTGTTGAAGGATGCAAAACAACACAACATATTTTTAACTTGATAGATGTTTATAAAAATCCGATAGCTAAATTTTATACTAACCATAGTGATGCTAGTGTAATTAAGCCGGAAATAATATTCAATAATAATTCTATTGATGGTTATAATTATTATTGGGATTTTGGTGATGGTAGTACATATATTGGAACGGAAACAATACATACATATCCAAATATATCTAACAACTATACAGTTACATTAGTTGCCGAAAGTAACAAAGGTTGCAGAGATACAACACATTCTACAGTATATATTTACGATGTTACAACTTTTTATGCACCAACAGCTTTCTCTCCTGATGGCGATGGAATAAATGATGTATGGAAAGTAGTTGGTTCAGGTATTGATATGGATAATGTAACATTACGTGTTTACGACCGTTGGGGCGAAGTAATTTTTGAAAGTAACGATATTACTAGTGGCTGGGACGGAACCATTAAAAACAACAAGCCTGCTCCTGTCGGAATATACTACTGGGTTATTGTGTACAATGATTTACAGGGTATTCAATTTGAAAAAGCAGGCTCGATTAGTTTGATTAAGTAGAGGGTTAGCTAATCATAAAAAAGCACGATTTTATATTTGTAAAATCGTGCTTTTTTATGATTAGCTGGATTGTTCATGCTTTTTTCTTTTTCTGAGACGAGGCGACAAACCATATAGCTGTATATGAATACTGCAAATGGTTTGCAACAAAGTATCGGGAAAAGAATTTTTACCTCAATAAAGAAAAATATATTCAAATTTACTTTAACGTACTTTGATGCCAAGTTGGTATTATTCAGCCAATAATATAATAGCTTTTTGGCTATAAAGACCTGCATTATCAACAATTTTCTTAAGAAGTATTTCGCCTTCACTCCTATTTATTTTTAATAGACATAATGCCTTATTCCATTCAGCTTCTTGGTCAAACACATTTATATTATCGTTTAGTACAATATCAAAATATTTAATAGCATTTTTATATTTCTTTAATTTATAAAAGGACAAAGCTTTATAAAAAATTGCATTTATATCGTTGTTATATTGTTTTAAAATCACATCAAATATTCTAATAGCTTCTACATATTTTTTATTTTTGAATCTAAACAAAGCTTTTTCTAAAAAGTCGTTATAATAATATTCACCTTCAAACCTATACTCGTTTTTTGTTTGCATTTCTGCTTCTGCAACTTTATTATTTGCATATCTTGTACCTGTACTTCTTGCATCTTCAAGTTCAAGTTCAACTTCATTCTTATATTCTCTCTTTCCACTATAATTTGCAACTTTTATAGTATTATCGGCTAAAAATATTACAGGGAAATTATCTTCAAAAGTTTTCTTTTTTTGATTTACCTCCTCTGCATTAGGTATGCCTGCAAGCATTGCTCCGGAATATTTATCTACTTTTTTTGCTTTTGAGATAGTTGCTAAATTTTCCTGTATGTTATTATCATTTTGTTTTATTTCTGTTGATGATTCTTCCTCTTCTATTTCATCTTGCACTAGTATCTCAATATTTTTGGGCTTTAAAGTGTTAGTAGGCTCTCGTTCTGTTTTTTTATTCATTTGCAATTTTGAATTATCAGCAATTAATTCTTTACCCTTTTCTTTAACAATTATTTCTTTATTAATAAGCTTATCATATTTTTCAATATTTTCGTCCTCAGGCAGTTCTTTTACGGCAGTTATAGTCTCATCATTATTTTCAAAAGTTTTTGTTTTAACAAGTTTTTGTTTTAACACTTCCTCTTTAACAGAAGAGTTTACTGTAGGTATTTCAGCTAATTTATCATTTTTCTTATTAAAAGGAATAAAAAACAAAATTGTAACAAGTGTAAACATAGCAGCTATTGCGACTAAATAATTAACATTATTATTCTTAAATATTTTTTTTGATGTTCTGTTTTTAAATTTACTAATATCAAATTCATTATTTTTAGTATAACCATCTATTGCATCAGCAAAAAGTTTATTCTGTAACGATTTTGCCTCAATATCGTGCTGCTCCTTGTAGTTGGCATTTCCTGAAATATATTTTTCAATATCTTGCTGACTTAATTTACCTTTATTACCAAATATTTTATTGTACAATTTCATCTCTTTCTTTTTTAAGAATTATAGACAAATTCCTTTTTCCGTTCTGTATATTACTTTTTACTTTTTTAACATCATGTCCAATTTTTTCAGCTATTTGGCTATATGATAATTCATCAAAATAAAAAAGCTCAATACATTTTTTCTGTTCAGTCTTTAACTGATTTATAGCATCTTTAAGTTTTTTATCAGATATTGTTTCTTCTTTCTCATCATCAACAACATCTTCATTTATTTGGTCGTTATATTCTAGTTTTTCAAATAATTTATTTTGCTTAAAACATTCGTTTCGAGTAACTGTATATAACCACGATTTTAAAAATTTTATTTCTGATTTTTTAGCATATTCCATTACTGTTTCAAAAATTTGAATAACAACATCTTCACAAATATTATTTTTGTTACTGTACTTTAAACAAACTCCAAAAATTAAATGAGCATAACGATTGAACAACTCGGCAATTATTTTTTGTTTGCCGGTTTTTCGATATATCTGCAATAACTCGTTATCGCTTAATTCTGTATATTTTTGTTTGTTAAATAAAAACAATTTACATTTCAGTTTGTTTATTTTATAAAAGTAATCATTTTAAATTAAAGTACTCGCCGCAAGCGAAAGAGGTATCATTATGGAAAACAATATTTAATACAACTCAAGTAGCGGGGAATTTAACCCAAACAGATTAAAAAAAGTCCTCTCCTAAAGAGAGGACAAGAAAGAAATATATTACTTATCAGAAAACTGTCGATTATCAATATTTTCGGCAAGTTTTACAAGTTTAATAAACTCGCTACGGTAACCCTCTTCATCAACACCTTTTGCATCATAAGCAATCCTAGAAATATTTTTATATGATGATAGACCTTTATATTTAGAATTTCTTAAAAGCATTCCAAATTCAGCAACCGATGTAGCAAAACGAAAATTTTCTGAAGCATTATCAAAACTATTAAACTTATTACTTACAACTTTCGAAATAAGTTTACTTACACTTCCTTTTGGTGTTTTATATCTAATTTTTACTGTAAATAGCTCATTACTATTCACTGTCTTCTTTTTTGTTTTCTGATATTTTAATTCATCAACATTTGCTACACTAAACTCCGATTTTACTCCTACCGGAATAATTTCATAAAGAGCTGTAACGGTCTTTCCTGCACCTAACTCTCCAGCATCTTTTGTGTCATCATTAAAATCTTCATTGTTTAGCAAACGATTTTCGTAACCAATTAATCTATACGACTGCACAAATTCAGGATTAAACTCAACTTGTAGTTTTACATCTTTTGCTATTGTTAACAAAGTGCTACCAATTTCATTTACCAATACCTTCTGAGCTTCTAATAAATTATCGATATAAGCATAGTTCCCATTACCATTATCAGCAATTTTTTCCATTTTAGAATCTTTATAATTTCCCATTCCAAAGCCAAGAACTGTAATAAAAATGCCTGATTTTCTTTGTTTTTCAATTAATCGTTGCATTTCTCCATCACTTGAAGCACCAATATTAAAATCGCCATCTGTAGCAAGAATTATTCTGTTATTTCCAGCAGTAATAAAATTTTCTTTTGCAATTTTATAAGCTAATTTTATACCTGCACCACCTGCTGTTGAACCGCCTGCCTGTAAATTTTCTAAAGCATTAAATATTTTTTCTTTATTATTGCAAGAAGTTGCATTTAAAACCAAACCTGCCGAGCCTGCATAAACTACAATAGATATTTTATCTTTTTCAGATAATTGATTTACTAAAAGTTTCAATGATTTTTTAAGCAATGGCAGCTTATTTGGTGAAAACATAGAACCTGAAACATCTAATAAAAACACTAAATTACTAGGCTTAGCATCTTTCATATCAATAATTTTACCCTGAATACCAATCATTGCAAGTTTATGTTTTGTATTCCAATCACATTGGGCAACTTCTGTAAATATTGAAAATGGTTTATCTATTGGAGCTTTATAATTATAAGTAAAATAATTAATCATTTCCTCAACTCTAACAGCATCAACCGGAGGTAAATTCCCTTGATTCAAATTACGACGAACATTAGAATACGAAGCAACATCAACATCAATTGAAAATGTAGAAAGAGGTGCATTTAAAGGAGATTTAAAGCCATTTTCGTTAATATAATCGTACGACTCTGTGTTATAATTACTGTTTTGAACATAGCCCATTGAGGCACATCTAATATTTCTCTTTAACTTTGTATTGGACAATGTTCTAACTTCAGATTTTGAAAGCAAAGGAGCTTCATATAAAGCAATCTCATCTACTATTTCTGCTTGGGCACTTAACGATATATTTAACACTTTAATTTTATTTGCTATAATTCTTACATTTTTAATAACTTCTGAGTTATATCCAATATAATCTGCTTTTACTATATATTTACCCATAGGCAAGCCCTTTATTGTATATTTACCATCAATATTTGTACTTGCTCCACTCACAACATTTCCGTTTTGCACGGCATATACATTTACGTATGGAATAGGCGAGCCGTTGCTGTTGTCGGTTACTACTCCTTTTAATATTCCTGTTTGAGACATTAGCAAATAAGGAACCAACAATAAAATTGTTAAAACTGTAATTCTTCTTTTTGTTTTCATTTTATAAATCTTTTAAGTTAATATTATATTATTAAAATCGATTTATTATTGAGAGTAGAGTTTTATATAGATTCCATAAATTGACTAACTTTTTTGCAAAAAAAATCCCGAGTTAAAATTTAACTCGGGATTTATAATAATTATTAAACTTAAATTTAGTCTTTGTAAATAGGAAGTTTTACAAGTTTTGCTTTAAGTTGTTTATTTCTAACTTTAATATATATTTCGGTTCCAAATTTCCAATAATTTTGATTAGTAATATATGCCATTCCAATACCTTTTTTCATCATAGGAGACATTGTACCGGAAGTAACTTGGCCAATTACTTCGCCTTCGGCATTAACCACTTCGTAATGATGACGAGGAATACCACGGTCAATCATTTCAAAACCTTTTAAACGTCGAGATGGTTTTTCTTCTTTTTGTTTTTCAAAACGAGCTCTATCAATAAAATCGTTTCCATCAACAAATTTGGTTATCCAACCTAAACCTGCCTCAATAGTTGATGTTGTATCATCAAGGTCGTTTCCGTATAAACAAAAGCCTTTTTCTAAACGTAATGTATCGCGAGCAGCTAAACCAATTGGTTCAATACCAAACTCCTCACCAGCTTCAAAAACTGCTTTCCAAAGTTTATCAGCATCTTCGTTTGCAACATAAATTTCGCATCCTCCCGAGCCGGTATAGCCTGTAGTTGAAAAAATTGCATCTTTAATGCCTGCTATATCAAGTTTCTTAAAAGTGTAATATTCCATATCTTCGATAGGAGTATCAACTAATTTTTGCATAGCTTTTAATGCTAACGGTCCTTGAACAGCAAGCTGTGCAATTTCGTCTGATGCATTATATAAATCTTTTCCAACTGCTAATCCCATTTCCTCTGCAATAGCAGAACAATGAGTCCAATCTTTATCAATATTTGCTGCGTTTACAACTAGCAAATAAGTTTCTGCATCAATACGATAAACTAATAAATCGTCAACCAAACCACCTTTCCCGTTAGGAAATGCAGAATATTGAACTTTACCATCAGTTAATGCAGCAACATCGTTAGTTGTAACTTTTTGCACAAACTCAAATGCCTTTGGGCCTTTTACCCAAAATTCGCCCATATGCGATACATCGAAAACACCAACAGCTTCACGTACTTTTATGTGTTCCTCGTTTATTCCTGTATATTGAATTGGCATATTGTAGCCTGCAAATTCAGCCATTTTTGCTCCTAATTCAATATGATACTTAGTAAATGCCGTACTTTTCATTATATATTATTTTTTAACAAATGTATTTATTTTTATTGTTATTTATTATGTTTTATAATAGATATTTTGTGAGATGTTAGACTTGAGACATTAGAGCCGAGATGTGAGACTTGAGACTTGAGACTTGAGATGTGAGGCTTTAGATGTGAGAGTTTAATAAATTCCTCACACATCTTATATCTTTTTATCTCACATTCTAGTCTCACGCCTTATGTATTACAGTATATTAATCTTTATTAAACATTAAATCTAAAGTGCATTATATCGCCATCTTGCACTATATATTCTTTACCTTCTACTGCCATTTTACCTGCTTCTTTAACTGCAGCTTCTGAACCAAGCTCAACATAATCTTTATATTTTATTACTTCAGCACGAATAAAACCTTTTTCAAAATCGGTATGAATAATACCTGCTGCTTGTGGAGCTTTTGTTCCTTTTTTGTATGTCCAAGCACGTACTTCAACTTTACCTGCGGTAAAATAAGTTTCTAAGTTTAGTAACGAGTAGGTTTTCTGAATTAAAACTGTTACTCCGCTTTGCTTTAAACCTAAATCTTCTAAAAACATTTCACGCTCTTGGGCATCATCAAGTTCGGCTATTTCCGATTCGGCTTTCGCCGATATTATTAAAATTTCTGATTCTTCATCTTTTGTAGCCTCTTTTACAGCATCAACGTATGCATTACCAGATATTACTGACGCCTCATCAACATTACAAGCATAAAGCACTGGTTTCATTGTAAGCAACTGAAATAAACGAACCACTTCCATTTCCTCTTTTGAAAACTCTAAACTTCTTGCCGACTTGCCTTGCTCAATATGCTCTTTTAACTTAACAAGAACATTATATTCACGAATAGCATCTTTATCTTTATTAGATTTTGCTTTTTTCTCAACTTTTGAAATACGAGATTCAATACCCTCTAAATCTTTTAATTGCAATTCGTAATCTATAATTTCTTTATCCCTAACAGGGTCAATTGTTGTATCTACATGAGTTATATTATCGTCATCGAAACATCGTAAAACATGAATAATTGCATCTGTTTCTCTAATATTTCCTAAGAATTTATTACCTAAGCCTTCGCCTTTGCTTGCACCTTTTACAAGCCCTGCAATGTCAACAATATCAATAGTAGTTGGCTGAATTTTATTAGGTTCAACTATTTCAGCTAATTTATTTATACGCTCATCGGGTACAGTTATTACACCTACATTTGGTTCTATTGTACAAAATGGGAAGTTTGCCGATTGTGCTTTGGCATTCGATAAACAATTAAATAATGTAGATTTCCCCACGTTAGGTAATCCAACAATTCCTGCTTTTAAACTCATCTATTTTATTTTAGCTTGCAAAAGTAATATTAAGTTTTTAAAGTGGAAAGTTAAATTGGAAAATTAGAGTTGTAGTTACTACCTAAATTGAGCGATTGGATATAAAATAGCAATAAAAGTCTTATTCAAGTAATTAATCCCGAATTATTCATAGAGGCTAATAATACAGCATTTAAAACTATAACAAGTAACCTAAGACACAAACTCCCCAATTTGGTTAATTTATTTTATGAGTTTTTCTTTTCCTTATAGTTTGTTGCAAACCACTTACAATATTCATATAAAGCTTCTCGATTTACCGCCTCTTCTTTGGAAAAGGAAAATGCATTAATAATGTGAATCAAACACCTATATTTCAATCATAAATTTAATTAAATCAGTATCTTGAGCAAGGTTTGTTTTTTTTCTCAAACGGTTTCTTCGTTTATTTACAGCAACACTAGTTATATTTAATATTCTTGATATTTCTTTTGAATTAAGATTTATTCTCAAATATGCACATAATTTTAATTCTTCTGTTGTTAAATCAGGATATTTATCTAACAAATTTCTGAAAAAATCTTGATGTACAGATTCAAAATGAAGTTTAAAAGTTTCCCAATCATCTTCAGTGTTAAACGAGCTTAATATTTCTCTGTTTATTTGTGCTATTATTGGCACAGCCTCACGACCTCTTTTAACTTTAAGATCATCTAGAGAATTTTTAACCTTTGTTAGTATATCATTTTTATTAATGGCGTGCATTGCTGCAAGAGATAACTCACGCTTTTTATGTTCTAATTTTTCTTCTAGGTTCTTTTGATTAAGCTTATCAATTTCTTGTTTTGCTTCCAGTTGTTTTTTTTCTAACAATAATTTATTGTTAATATTTTCTTTATTTTCTAGCTCTAATCTTTGTAATTCATTTTCTTGATTATATAAAATAGTTTTTTGTTTTATTGACCTTCGTTGCAAAAAGACAGTATAGAACAATAGTAATATTAAGCCTAAGAATATGAATAAAATGACTCTATTTCTTAATTTTTTACCTTCTTCAGATTTTATTTTCTCGTTTAATAATTCAATTTCATTCTCTTTGAGTTTTATTCTATTCTGAAATTGGATTTCATATATACGTTGTTGTTTAGATTTTTCATAAATAAGATTATTTAATTCATTAAAATTTTCGTAATGATTTAATGCTTCTTTAAATAACTGCAATTTTGAGTATGCTTTGTATAAACCTTTTTCGGCATCACGTTTTATTATATACTCTTGTTCTTTCCCCTTTAAATTACCTTTTAGTGTTTTGTTGTAAAATTCTATTGCTTTATTATAATTAGCTTTCTTTAAAAAATAGTATGCATAACCATTATTTATAGATATAATTTTTTCTTCATCATCAATTTTATAAAGCAGGTTATTAGATTTTTCTAAATTTTTAAAAGCTAAATCATATTTTCCGGTTTCAATATATACAAATGCAAGGTTATTATAACTAATTGCTAATAATAATGAATCAGAATATTTTTTTGAGATACTTACAGATTTTGTATAGAATTCTATTGCTTTATTATATTCTTTGTTAAAGCGTTTAATTTCTCCAAGATTTATATATGAGATTGCAAGTTTTCGTTCATTTTTTAATGATTTGTATTTTTCTTTAGATTTATTATAATAAATATCAGCTTGTTTATAATCTTCATAATCATAATAAATATTACCTATCTGATTATAGGTTCTTGCCATTAACTCAACATTATTGCTTGCCTTTGCCACATCTACAGCTTTAAAACAAATTTCAAGAGCAATATCAAAAAATAATTTTCTTTTAAAAATTTTAGCTGTTTTTAAATATTCGAGTATCTTAAATTCGCTGTCATTACTTTTATCGATAATAGAAATATATTTATAATAGTATTCCTGAGCTTTATTATAATCATCAACTTTTAAATAATACGAAGCTAAATCTAATAAATCGCCTGATAATGCTTTTATTTGTGTTTCTGATAACTCGTTATTCATATAATATGATGTATCAGCTAATACCTGTTCGTTAGAGTTAGCATTAATTACGAAAACACTTGAAAAGAAAATATAAGTTATAAAAAGAATATTTTTCATATTTGAATAAGTTAATTTGGTAAGCATTATTTTAGCTTATTTTTCTATAAAATTACAAAAAAATTATACAATACAATAGGATGTCATTACAAAATCACATTTAGTCCACATTTGTCATACTATCTTAGTTGTCTTATGAAACTTATCAATATAGTTGTGCATTCAAATGTAAAACAAAACTAATCTTGCTCTCGAATATGTACTTTTAAATCAGGGATCAAAGAAGGTGATACACTTAATTCATCAATGCCAATCTTAGTAAAGGTATCAGTTAATGATTTATTTGCAGCTAATTCACCACAAATATTTATTAGAATCTCATCGCCGCAAGCGAACGAGCTGTCGTTTTGGAATACTATTCTTTTATACGTCCCAAAGGACGAGGAATTAAACCCAAACAGATTAAATAAATAGATTTATCTAAAAAATACTATAATAGTCTAGTGTCTAACAATAATTTTTCTTAATATAGGTGATTGTTCTCCTATATTAAAAGAAATTAGGTACATGCCATTTGGTAAATCTTCTGTACAAATTACTGAATTATTATTAATTTCTTTATATGATTTTACCATATTTCCCATTGTATCGTATATATCTAGTTTATATTTTTCGAGTTCAGCAGAAGTATATATCTTTATATAATTACTAACAGGATTAGGTCCTATATTAAATGTTAATGAAGGTAATTTACCATCAATAGAAGTTGTAAAATCAACAATCAATTCCACATAACCCAAAAAATTCTGACCATCAAGTGAATAATAATACCTGTAAGTCCCCAACCCAGTTGAAGGTGCAACTACATATGTTGCTACACTTATATATTCCCCTCCCGGTATGGTAGTTATAGAACTATTCTGATATTGATTTTCAGAAGTTACCATACATAAACCTGCATCGCCATTTTTACCAAAACAAAATCTGTTTGACCAATCAGTTGGTTGCTGAATAATTTCCCTAGTAATAATCCAAGATTGGTTAGTATCAGTAATATTCTTAAATTCAAAATCGATTATATGATCATTTATAAACATAGAGTTTGGCTCATCTAGGTTAACTGTGTATGATTGGTTTGTAACAATTACTAAACCGCCATCTAAATAAATCTCTACAGATTGTGAAAACAATAATTGAGACAAAAAGAATGTGAAAAATATTGAAAAAATTTTCATAGTTATAATTTTTGTTTAAAAATACACATAAATTATACAACAAGCATAAAATATTATGTGGACAGAATTGATTATTTAAGTAGACAACCACATAGATATAACACGTATTTACTAGCTATTAAGTATTTTTGGTTTTATTTGTTAAAGATTTCACAAATGATGCCACATCCATCTGATCAAGGTAGTCTTTATGAATATTATTTATGTAAGTTTGAAGCTTTTTATTGCCAATATCTTTTATCTTTAATTTGAGTCTGTATCTAGACTTCCTTACTGTTGCCATTGAAACGCCAAGCATATTAGCCTGATCAACAGTTTGTATGGATAATACGATAAGAAGTATCATTATACGATCGTTTTCAGTAAGTTTAGGTATTTTATTATTAATAAATTCTAAGAATCCTGGGTACATTGCCTCAAACAAATTAAAAAAGTGCTTTAAATCTTTTTTTGTTAAGATTAATGATTTTTTTAGAGATTCAAGTTTTTGCTGTAACTTATTATTAATATATGATTTAGGAAGTTCTTTTTCAAACTGACGGAGTAACTGATTTTTTTCAATAAGCTGTTGTTTAAACTCATATAATTCTAAATGGCTTTTTTCTAATTGTAATTTTGATTTTTCAAATTCTAGTTTTTGTTTTTTTATTTGCTCTTCTTGTTTCGATTTTTTTAATTTTATTTTCCAATATTTCAATATCAAAAATAATATTATGAATAGAGATACACTTAAAGTTATAAAAATATATTTAATAAAGTTTTGTTCAACAATTTCTTTTTGAGCTTCGGAAATTACCACCCTTTGTTTTTCTTCTCTTAGTCTGTTATTAACTTCAATTTGTTCAAGAGAATTTATATATTGGTTGTTACTATAAATTCTATTTAGTGAATCAGCATCTTTTAAATATTTATATGCTAAATCAATTTTATTCAAATCCTCATATAGACTGGAAACTTGTAATGATGTTGTCATTATTAAATACAAATCGCCAGATTGTTTTGCAAGATTATAGTACTCTTCAATATCTTTAAGCAATGTAGTTTTATTTCCGTAAAGAATATCTAATTCTATTTTCATTTCTGCTGCCATTACTATAGAAAGCTTATTATTAGACTTATCACAAATAGCACGGGCAATATTAATATCATTTGCAGCTTCTTTTAATTTACCCAATTTCATATAGCAATCGGCTCTATATAATCGTACAATCACTTCATTGTCGCTAAAATTATTTAATTCATAATAATGTAAAGCAGAATCTAATAATTGTTTTGATTTTGGATATTTTTTTTGATAATTGTAAATAACGGCTAACTCAACATTACCTCTTTGCACTTTACTATTATTCTTAACTTTTTTGGCATGGAGTATTGATTTGTTAATATGCTCAATGGCTAAAATCATTTGTTCGTGTAACTGAAGTACTTTCGCATAGTACATATGGGCATCAGAATAAACTTCAGAATATTCTATATTAAACTCGCTTTCAAGACATTTATTAAAATAAGAAAAGGACTTTTCAAAATCGTAAACTTTACTATACAAAATCCCATAATATAATGATGAGCGTATTTTTTGCTTATTTGTTGTAGAGTTTTGCTCAAACCTTTTAATAAGTACTAATTTTACTTCATATTTAGATGTATCTGCGTCTAAAAAATTAACTATCTCTTGATGATATTGCTCTTTAACTAATTCTGAATCTGATAAAGCGCTGATAGTTACCTGTCCTTCAGATTGAAAAGTATAAAAAAGGAATAATATAATTATTTTAGTTCGAAACATATTCTCACAAAAATATAAATAACAAAGGGAAAGTGCACATTACTTTCCCCTTTTTTATTTATTCAAATGTTTTAATTATTATAAGAAAAAATTATAATTTTATTATAGGTCTGCCTATTCTTACCGAATTAATACCATTAATTACAAAGTAATAAACTCCTTCAGGTAAATTTGATAAATCAATTTTATATTTATTAGCATTAAGCTGTTTAAATGTAATATTTAAACGCCTACCTGTAATATCTACTGCATATAAAGTTTGATTTTTTATTTCAATAGAGTTTTCGAATTCCATAATTACATATTCTTTAGATGGATTTGGAAAAATTTTAACACTATTCGTAATATTTTCTTCATTGCCAATAGTTGTAATAACGCAAGCAGTAATAGTTGGATATGTAAAATATCCAGGATGACCTGCCGGTGTAGGCACATCATGTGAAATTCCGGAATTATCAACATACGATCCCATTTGTTCGGTTACAATATTATCCTCATCATCAAGAAATTTAAAACCTGCATAATGTAAATCATCAACATAGCCAGGAATTACGAAACCAGGTTCAATATATTTAATGTTAATATCACTATTTTTGCAAAATTTTAGGTTATATGTCATTGCTTCTGCCCAGATACCTCCAACCGAATCTCGTACATTTGCATGTAAAGTATAAAATTCTGTTGTGTTTTCTGATTGAATGCGAACACGAACATCTTCCCATGGATTATTACCTTCAAGTGCAGCAGTATTAGCTTCTGATACGATATTGTGTAAAATTAGCTTATATTCACACGATTCGTTACAGGATGTTCCCACTGTAAAGTCGGTTTCGGCACCCACTACTATATCTGCAGTTTCGTATGCAACTACATTATTACATGAACAACGCAACTGAAACCTATACAATCCTGAATATAAACCATGTACAGTAAAAGTATTATTTGTAGTTGTTAATTCTTGAGTTGTATGATATCCCCCTTTAATACCATATTTAACAATAATTTCAGGACAATCAGTATCACTTGCCCAAGTTACTTCTACCTGATAAGTTGTATCGCTATCTGGTGCAACATCATACTTAATAATTGCAGGTTTTAATGTATCACAACCAGTTAAAGAATTTTCGCAAAACATTGTAAAAGGAGTTTCTCCTGGAGATGTTCCATTTAAAGGAACATAATAAAGAGGATTGTAATTATCGAGAAATTCACCAAGGTTTTCTTCAAGTACATAGTGAAAAGCATTAGGTATCTCATCTTGAAGCGTTTGTAATAGTGTATAACCGGGAAGTGTTCCTGTACCAACAGTTCCTCCTTCTGCAACCATCATTGAAAAGGCTTGAGTCCAAGCATCCTCATCTCCATTAGGATAATCTGCTGCTCCTAATATTGTTTTATTAAAAGGTTCAATAATAAATTCGTGAGTTACCCATTGAATTTCATAAAGTGTAAAAACAGCTTCAGAACCTCCATCTGTAGTAATATAATCGGCTTCAGGAAATACATAATCAATATCTGTTGAAGGCATATCTCCATTTTCACTTGCAAATCCTGCATTTATCCAAAACTGAGGTACAACATCGGCATCTGTAAATCCATTATCAAATTCAAGAAAAATAATATCTTTAGTATTACAACCGTAATTTCTATAAGCATTATTAAACGCAGGGCGAGCAGCTTCACAACTACCACATCCTACATGACCAAACTTTAAAACAACATATTTGCCATCGTTTAAATAATCATACAAATGATGTTGAACGCCATTCATATCTGTAACTGTAAAGTCGGGTGCAATATCGCCTTTATTAAGCCCCTGTGCATTACTCAAATTATATGAAAAAATGAGAGCTATAAATATAGGTAAAAAATAGTTTTTAATTTTCGAACTAAGTAATTTCTTAAATTCAAATTTGATAGGTAAAGTCATGATATTTTTTTTAGTGAAACAATAATTACTTCAACAAATATAATTAAATACAACCTATTTACCATTAAAATACGTGGACAGATAAAGCATGCAATATGGACAAACAATACGTATTTTGCTATCAATAAGTGTATTACAATAAAAAATTACAAATAGAGTATATTTTTCATCTCTATATAACAAAACAACTATTTACTTGATAGAAAATAATTAATAGTTCATATAAAATTACTATTTGATTAGTAATAATAAACAATTACAAACTAAAAAAGCCTAATGTCAATAGACAATTAGGCTTTAAAAAAAACTTTTGATAATATTAAATTATCACAATTTTTTTGGTTATTGATTGATTATTATTAGAAATATTTATAAAATAGTTACCTTTAGTTAAATCTTTTGTTGAAATAGTCATATTTTTAACATTACCTTCAAGCTTTTCTTGTAAAACAACTTTACCGTTAATATCAATAATACTTACGGTATAGCCCTCTCCCTCCGTATTAAATTCAACATTTAGAATATCTGATGTAGGATTAGGATAAATATTAGTCTTAATAGTATTAACACTTTTTATTCCTGTTTGTAATAGTGCAGTTTCAGCATTAACTATTTCACCATTAGTTTGGTCTATTAAAACAACTACTGCGTGCATATTAGCTATATCACTAGTTGTTGGTACAGCGTAATTAAAAGTATATGTTACTTCTTGTCCATCAGCAATAGTAGTTGGAACAGAATTTAGTTGTCCGGAATATCCACCAAGTAATGCACGTCCTACATGATTATATTCCATTTGATCAGCAGGAACAGGGTCAGGTAAATTTTCAAAGCCTCCCATAGGCCCATAAGTACCACCTGAGTAAACATTAGCTTGGTCGTATCCTGAACCGGTTCCGGTAACATGATTTTCTGTTATAATAACACCTAGTCTAAAATTTGCATTAGCAAAATTACTTCTAAAAATGGCCGAAGTTTCTATTGCTAAATTATTTCCTGTTCCTGATATTGTAGCACTAAGTTGTGCAGGAACATCTAAGCTTTTTTGTTGATTATATAAAGTCTCAGCATTTTCAACTTCTTCATCAAAAAATGTTCTATCGACATGTATTGATGGTGTTGAAAAATAATCAGAGTTTTCTTCATATTCTGTAACCACCATTGGGTCGTAACTTACGTGAACAGCAACCCCAATAAAATCGTCAGGATGAGCTGCTGTCATATTATCCATCATAACTGTACCTCTAGGACATGTTTGACACCAAGTACCTGTACCCTCTTCAACCAAAACTCTTTTTTGTGAAGCTTGGCTTATTATATTTATTAAAGCAGAAGCACTGTTTCCTGATGGTTCAGAATCGATTACTCCATTTACTTCGGTAATAGTAACAGAAATATTTTTCTCTAGCACACTTGAGTAATTAACTAAAGTAGGATGAGGCACAAATACAGTAGAAAAAGGAGTAATATTCAGACCTGTAATTACTGATGAATGCGAAGTACCATCATTCCAATCTATTGTTAATGATGTTATATCATTAGCTCCATCATTAGTTACATTAACACCTAAAGTATTATCAACATTTGCTAACGAGTACCTGTTTAAAGAAAGGCTCTCTATTGTAGCATTATTGTAAAAAACATGTTCAACAACAACATTATCTATTAACAAATTGAATTGTCCGGTGCAATTATAATGACGAAATGTAACATAAACAGTCTGCCCCGAATATGTAGAAATATCAACAACATGAGAAAACATTTGCTCGCCGCTTGGTAAGGTTTCTTCAAAAACAGGAGTTGCAGCTTCAATATCAGCAATGGTATTAGATGTAGTTACGTAAACTGCATAATGCTCGGCATGTCCACCAGTTGCTTGACCACTTCCTGCATCAAACTTAAGCTTTAAATTACTAGAAGGGGAAGCACCTAAATCAATAGCTGTAGATATTAAAAAATTATTAGGGTTTAAATCAACCCAATCAGAAGTAGTGTAGTTATAAGCTTTAGAGTGAGAAACTGCAGCAGCACTATCAGAGCCGGTAACAAAACCGGCATAGGTATCTGCGGCATACCACAAATCGTAATCTATACCTGGCGACATTGTTGGGTCACTATCATTATCGATATTTGTCCAACCATCAATATTACCATCATTAAAATTATCTGAAAAATAAACTTGTGATTGTGCAAAATATGCACTTAAAAGTATTGCTAAAATTATTATTTTTTTTACCATAATTATATATTTAAATTACTCAATTTATTTATTATACAAAAGTACTCCGGTATTCATATAAGGTCAATAGTTTTTGTATTTAATAAGTACACTTGTCATAATTTGTCATAGCTAAAACTATAGTATATACCAACATTTAAGATTAAGATGAACTTCACAGAATAAAAATAGTGGTAAATATAATTTTATAATGAGTATTAGATAGATAATGAGTCTATATATTGCCTCAAGTAGGCAAAGCTTATATTTTCTCCATTGATAAGAAAGTAAACAAAGAATCTAGCTTTCTTTATATTTAGACTTCAATAGTTACAAAAATTAAGTTCGGTTGGGTAATTTGTAGTTGTATTTTTTATACTTATACTCTCTCGCCGTACAGGCAACTCCATTTTGCCTTGATGCAAAATAGAGGAAAAAATCAAGACCGAACGAAAGACCTTAGTCTCGGCGCGTCTTTAAGACACACTGAGACTTGTATAAAACCTGTTAGGTTTATTTTATGCTTATCCCTTAGTTTCCCTTGATTAGATAGAATAATTATTAGTTATAAGTTAATTTTTATATTTAATATTTGTGTTAATTTGTGAAATTTGTGGTTAATATATTAAAGACTTATCATAGCATTAAATACGATGTATTAAATCACTAATATAAAGCACATTAACTATAAGTGTAGAATTCAGTGACTAATAAAACACTATAAAATATTTAGTGATAACTATAAGAATTTTGTTATAGAGTAGCCTAAAAATAGCGACACTGCAAATATTGAAAAATATATGAGTAAATTTTTAAACAACTCATGTTTTTTTTGTTCAACATTACGTTCAATACGTGCATAAGCCAATTGAACAGCTGTTTCTAAACGAGTAATTGCCATATGATTTTTGACTATATAATCTTTAACGCCTAAATTCATTAAACTAACTGCAGTATCAATGCTTTGCTGACCCGACATTGCTATAATTTCAATATCATATTTAAATTCATTTACCTCTTCAACAACTTTACTGCCTACACCATCTTCAAGCATATAGTCTAAAATAATAATACTTGGTTTACTGTCTATGTTTAACAAAAGCTCTTTTATACTAGAAAAGCATTTAATATTATTGAACCCCTGTTTCTCTAATTTGTTTTTTATTAGTTTTTTAAACATCTCGTCATCTTCTACAATGAAGACTAATACTTCCGATTTTTTCATCTCAATAATTTAGTTGTTGTTTGGTTTTTATACTCAATTTCTAAATTATTGTTTCAATAAAAATGGAATCTATTTTTTATAAATTTAAAATAGTATTACGTTATTCTATTTTAGAGATAGATGCGAAGTTTCTTTGTTATTTACAGCTTGATACAATACTTCTTGTATTTTTGTTCTTGTACCTAATCGTATAAGTTTTTTATTACTCATATCAGGGTTTATTCTGTTTGAAAGAAATACAAACAACAAGCCATTATCAGGGTCAACCCAAACCATTGTGCCGGTAAAACCGGTATGTCCAAAAGAATTAGAAGAAACCAAATTACAAGTAGGACCTATTTTATGAAAATCCATTTCAGGTTTATCGAAACCTAAACCTCTTCTATTTTTTGGACAGAACTGACAATGTGTGAATTTTTTAATAGTTGTTTCTTTTATATATCGTTTACCTCCATACGCACCATAATTTAAAAACATTTGCATTATTTTGGCAAGATCGTTAGCGTTTGTAAAAATACCGGCATGCCCTGCAACTCCGCCAAGCATGGCAGAACCCATATCGTGAACATAACCTTGAATTAATTGATGTCTATATGTTTTATCATCTTCGGTAGGTACTATTTCGTTTTTAGGAAATTTAGTTAGTGGATTAAAACCCGTTGTATATGCTCCTAATTTTGAATAAAATTCCTTTTCAACATATTTATCGAGTGTAGTAGCAGCTTCTATTTCAACAACATTTTGCAATAAATAATAGCCCAAATCGCTATACTTATAACCTGTTTTTTTTCGTAATTTGGAATCAACAATTCGCTTATAAATACTATCGCGATACGAATCTAAAATATACATATTATCTGCAACTATTGTATGCTTTCCTTTTTCAGGTTGCGTTGCATAATACATATTTCTAACACTATCATTTTTTATTGTTTTTAAATAAAAAGGTATCCAAGCTTTTAGTTGTGCTTGATGTGTTAAAATATTCTTTATTACAATTGTATCTTTGTTAGTTCCTTTTACATAAGGCAAATAATCGCCAAGCGTCTTGTTTAAATCTAACTTGTGCTTATCATAAAGTTTCATTAACGATGCTGTTGAAGCAACAATTTTTGTTATTGATGCAATATCGTAAATATCAGATTTTTTAACATCGTATTTTTTTGCGTAAGTATGAGTTCCGAATGCTTTGTTATAAAAAACTTTACCATCTTTTGCCGCAAGCACCTGACAACCCGGAAATGCTCCTTCTCTAATAGAATTTAACACTATACTATCAACCTTATAAAGCATAGTTCCATTAATTTCAGCATCAAAAGCTGTAGTATATTTTAATCTTATTGAGTTTGGTATTATTACTCCAACACCTGATTTATATTTTTTACTTACTGATACAGAAAGTTTTCCTTTTGCAGGGATTCCGCCAAATATCAATTGTGCTGATAAATTTTGCGTTAATTTCCAATCGTTATACGATACTATAACAGATTTAAACACATCTAAATTATCAAACTTTGAAAGTATATAAGGATTTGCAAACACATCGATAACAACATTTTTGCTTTTAGCTAAATTACTTACTTGCTTAATGCTTGAAAGCGATATTCCGTAATTTTTCTTTGGAATACGGTTTGGCTTATTAAAACTCACAATTATTAAATTATAATCTTTCAGCTTCTTTTTAAGATTATCCCACACTTCTTGTTTTGCAAACTTATTAATTTGAAATGTTGTAACATTGGCATATAAACGCAGTGTTTTTTGAAATGTATTTTCTTTTCTTTCGCCAATTGATATTGAAGCAATTTTTAGGGTATCTAAGCCAATAAATGGAACAAACCCCTTTTCGTTTTTTACTAATGTGAGTGAGTTTTCTATTAGAGTTTGTTTTAATTGTTTTGCTTTTTCGTTATTTAAATCGGAAATTAAATTCTTGGTTTCTACTTTTGTTTTTTTACTCAAGCCAGCCCAATATTTTACAGCTAATATTTTTCTTACTTTATGGTTTAAAACCTCTATTGATAATGTTTTATTATTAATAGCTTCTTTAATTTTAGCTACACCTGTACCCACCGATTTTGGAAACAAAAGAATATCATTTCCTGCCATAAGAGCTTTTAAATCGACAACACCCGGCTCAAAAAAGCTACTTACTCCTTTCATATTTAAAGCATCGGTAAATGCAATACCTTTAAAGCCCATTTCTGTTTTTAACAAATCGGTTGACACTTTACGTGATAAGGTAGTTGCTGTATTTGGTGTGCTGTCTAACGCAGGAATATGGATATGTGCAACCATTACCGCTCCTAAACCTGATTTAAACAGCCAACGAAAAGGATATAACTCTATACTATCTAATCTTGCTCGAGTATGGTTAATTATTGGAAGTGCTTTGTGCGAATCAGTATCGGTATCACCATGCCCGGGAAAGTGTTTTCCTGTTGCTAATATTCCATTATCTTGCATTCCGTTTGCGTAATGTTCACCTTTAAGAGCTACATTATATTTATTCTCTCCAAACGAACGACTTCCAATTACAGGATTTGCAGGATTATTATTTATATCGATAACCGGAGCAAAATTAACCTGAGCTCCCATTCGTTTTATTTGACGTGCAAGCTCTTCTCCCATTTGGTAAAGCAATTTATTATTTTGTATTGCTCCCAACATCATTTGTCGTGGATAACGCACTGTGCTATCTAACCTCATTGACAAGCCCCACTCCCAATCACCTGCAATTAGTAATGGTGTTTTTGTTATTGATTGATAGTAATTTGTAAGATTAGCTTGCCTTACCGGACCTCCCTGAAAAAAAATTAATCCTCCAACATGATACTTTTCTATTGCGTATTTTATATTATTTATATGTTCTTGATTCTTATTTGAATATGCCGCAATCATAAATAGCTGACCTATTTTTTCATCAATTGTCATTGAGTTTAAAACCGAATCAACCCAAGCGTTGTGCATATATTTATAAAACGGAGGATTAGTTTTTAAAACAGAAGAATTATTATTTGCTTTAAACCCGCTAACTGCAACTATAATAACAATTAATAGTAGTATTTTTGAGATATTAAATTTCATTATTTTTAGCTGTATTTAATTATACTACAAAGCTATTTAATACATTGCATTGAATATTATAATAAGTAAAAAGTTGCTAACAGATTTATGTTAATTCAAACATTATTGAAAATATTTATTAATTTTAGGTGTTCTGCATAATATTTGATGTGCATATTGTTTTTTACTAAAATTTGTTATTATGATTACTAAAAAAATATATTTTACAATAATTGTCTTTTTCATAACAATTATAAGCTTATACTCACAAATATCAACAGTAAAAACAAGCGAATTTAATTATAAATACAAGTCTGAATTAAAGTTAATATTGAATAACAACTTTGGCAACATAAATATATTAAGCAGTAATAATGATAGTATAAAAATTGAAACAAGAGTAAATGCAATTGCTAGTAATAAAAAAAAATCGAGCAAATCTTTAGCTAAGGTAAACATAAAAGAAGTAGTAGATAATAACTTTATTTCAATATCGACAATACTAAAAAACAAAAAAGAAAGTGATAATTTACATATTGATTATATTGTACACCTACCTATAAATACAAATCTGTATATTGCAAACAAGCACGGAAATGTATACATAGGCGACCACCATGGAAAATTAAATATAAACATTAACTACGGTAAATTTAAGGCAAAAAATCTTGTTTTTACGGAAAGCAAACCACTTTCTAAATTAAATTTTAAATACTGTGATGTTGATATAGAAAGCTGTAATTGGGCTGAAATAAACACCTCGCATACAAATTTAAATATTTCTATAAGCAAAAATTTAATAATAAATTCTGATTATTCAATTGTAAAACTTGAACAAAACACAATTTTAAAGATAAAATCAAATAACGACATTTACAAAATAAACAGCATTTCTAAAATTTCAGGAACAACTAAAAACACAAGCACATACGCTAAAAACATAACATCTTCTATTAATATAGTTGGAGAAAATGCTTACTTTAAAACAGGTTATATTTCAAGCTATTTTGATGAAATAAATTTAAAATATTTGAACGGAGATGTTAGTTTACTAATTGACGAGAAAACATCGTTCAAAATAAATTGTACTGTTGAAAATGGAAAAATAGATATTGACAAGAAAACTAATATAATAAAAGGTAGTAATTTTGAAACTATCGAAGGATATATTGGTGCAAATAAAGATTCCAATAAAATAGTAAATATAAAAATAGTAAACGGAAATCTTGAATTTTAACAAATATTTTATACTGAGTATAATCCATATTAAACGATTAAAAAAAACTATTCATACAATTAATAATAAGCCTATTAGAGATGCAAAAAAACAAAAACTCATCTCACTAATTAAGTGAACACAGTTAACACTTCCTTTAATTTTTGCTCGGGTAGTTGTGAATTGCTTTCATTTTGTATCTTTTGACGTATTGAACACAGTACTGATTTATTACTAAATTAACTAACTTAGATAGTGTTTTCGCACTATTCAGGTACTAAAATTAGTGCTTTTTTAGATATTTTTTAGTCGTTTTTTAGTGCTTTTTTACATAAAATTACGAGTTATGTGTATAACGTTTTGTCTAACGTTTTGATTTTTAATTTTGTATATTTATATTTGTGTAAATTTTAAATTATTTATTATGAAAATTGCAAGTATAACAGATTTAATTCGCAATAGTAAAAAGGTTATTAATTGGGTTACGGATAATAATGAAACGGTTATAATTCATCGCCAAAGAGGTAATGATATTGTTATGATTAGTTTTGATGAGTGGAATAGATTAAATGAAAAAGATTATTTACACGGTTACGGAAATGAAACCGAATATCTTATAAGTTCAAAAGCTAATAAAAAGCATATAGACGAAAGTTTAAAACAATTAGAACGAGGAGAAACCTCTGTATTAAACCTTAATGATATATGCGAAGAATAGAATTTACAGTTGTGAATTGCTTTCATTTTGTATCTTTGACGTATTGAACACAGTGATACCGTAAAAGCAGTTAGAGTGCTGCCTGTTGTGAATTGCTTTCATTTTGTATCTTTGACGTATTGAACACAGTAACCGAAGAAAAAACAAATGTAAAAGGAAAGTTGTGAATTGCTTTCATTTTGTATCTTTGACGTATTGAACACAGTTTAGTTGTTAATACAAGTCAATTGTTTAATGTTGTGAATTGCTTTCATTTTGTATCTTTGACGTATTGAACACAGTAACTATAAAAGTTATATTTTTAGTGCTATGTTGTGAATTGCTTTCATTTTGTATCTTTGACGTATTGAACACAGTAAAATTTTAAATAAAGTTTTAGACCCTTTGTTGTGAATTGCTTTCATTTTGTATCTTTGACGTATTGAACACAGTAAAATATTAAATAGCAATAGACAAAGTATGTTGTGAATTGCTTTCATTTTGTATCTTTGACGTATTGAACACAGTAGTATCAGGTTTAGCCTTTATTATTGAGTGTTGTGAATTGCTTTCATTTTGTATCTTTGACGTATTGAACACAGTTAAAATTTTAAATAAAGTTTTAGACCCCTTGTTGTGAATTGCTTTCATTTTGTATCTTTGACGTATTGAACACAGTGGGTGTGCTTACCAATTAAAGCTCCATGCAGTTGTGAATTGCTTTCATTTTGTATCTTTGACGTATTGAACACAGTATAATTATAGAAATTATAAATTATATAAAGTTGTGAATTGCTTTCATTTTGTATCTTTGACGTATTGAACACAGTTTAGTGAATTTTTTAATGTTAAGGGTTCTAGTTGTGAATTGCTTTCATTTTGTATCTTTGACGTATTGAACACAGTCAGCCCAAAAAATAGGATTACGCATATGAAGTTGTGAATTGCTTTCATTTTGTATCTTTGACGTATTGAACACAGTTGTAACAAGGCAAATATATTGGACAGCCCGGTTGTGAATTGCTTTCATTTTGTATCTTTGACGTATTGAACACAGTTAAATTCATTGATATTCAAATAAATAAGCAGTTGTGAATTGCTTTCATTTTGTATCTTTGACGTATTGAACACAGTTATGTTGTAATATTTCGTTAGTTAAATGTGGTTGTGAATTGCTTTCATTTTGTATCTTTGACGTATTGAACACAGTACAGCAGGTTGTTATAAGTGTAACATCTGGTTGTGAATTGCTTTCATTTTGTATCTTTGACGTATTGAACACAGTTGAACAAATTAAATTTAACAACGCATTTTAGTTGTGAATTGCTTTCATTTTGTATCTTTGACGTATTGAACACAGTTGAACGGGTCTATTATTTCACTCATTTATTGTTGTGAATTGCTTTCATTTTGTATCTTTGACGTATTGAACACAG
>CAMZKE010000062.1 GCA_947311115.1 uncultured Bacteroidales bacterium
ATTACTCTAATTATATTATTGATTGGCAGTAGCTTTAATCTGTTTTCACAAGTTACAAAAGTTAGGGGTAAAATAGTAGAAGCAGTAACAAACGAACCATTACCATTTGTAAATATAAATTTTAAAGGAACTACAGTTGGTTGTATAACCGATTTTGAAGGTAATTACTCAATAGAAACTAGAGAAAAAGTAGATACATTAGTAGTATCGTATATTGGTTACAAAACAATATTAATTAAAATAAAATCAAACAGTTATCAAGAGTTAAATTTCACATTAGAAACAGAAAGTACTATTTTAGATGAGGTTACAATAACTCCGGGAGAAAATCCCGCTTATAGGATTATCAGAAATATTATAAAAAATAAATCAAAGAATAACCCTGACAGATTAGAATCGTACGAATACGAAGTATATAACAAAATGCAGATAGATATTAACAATTTAGACGATGGGTTTAAAAACAAAAGAGTATTTAAGCATTTTAAATTTGTTTTCGACTTTGTAGATACATCATCTATCTCCGGAAAAGAATATTTACCAATTTTCATTTCTGAAAATATTTCAGATTACTATTATACAAAAACCCCAAAACACGAAAAAGAGATAATAAAAGCATCTCAAATATCAGGTATAGAAAACGAAAGTGTTACTCAATTTACAGGTGCTATGTTTCAAAAAACAAATATTTATCAAAATAAAATTGATGTATTTGGGAAAGGATTTGTAAGCCCATTTTCTCCTTTTTGGAAAATGTATTATAAGTTTTATTTACTCGATAGTGCAACTGTAAACGGACATTGGAGCTATCAAATATCGTTCAGACCCCGCTCTAAGACAGAACCAACTTTTTCAGGCGACTTTTGGGTAACAGATACAACTTGGGCATTACAAGAGGTAAATATTAAAATTACTAAAGATGCCAATATTAATCTTATTCAAGATATGGTTGTACACCAAAAATATACAGAAGTAGAACCAAATGTATGGATGCTTAAAAAAGATAAACTAGTTGTTGATTTTAATATTGCAAAAAAAACTCAAGGGTTTTTCGGCAGAAAAACAACTATATACGATAAGTTTGTAATAAATAAACCTAAACCTGAAAAATTCTTTAAATCTACATCAACGCAAACAGTAATTGTAAGCGATAGTGCAAGAAATAAATCAAAAGAATTTTGGGATAATGCAAGAAAAGAACAGCTAACAAAACAGGAAAAGGGTATTTATGAAATGGTAGATACTATTCAAAAAGTTCCTATTTTTAGAACTTATATTGATGTTATTACAACTCTGATGACCGGATACTACAATATGGGTAAAATTGAGATAGGACCTTATTCTAAAATATACAGTTATAATACAGTTGAAGGACACAGATTTAGATTAGGACTGAGAACATCAACAGATTTTAGCGACAAACTTTTTATGGAAGTTTATGGAGCGTATGGTACTTTAGATTTAACATACAAATTTGGAGCGGAGGCTAAATATTTTTTTATAAAAAATCCTGAATTTTATATTGGAGCCACGAGTAAGTTTGATGTTGAACAATTAGGAGCAAGCAATAATTCATATCCAACCGATAATATTTTTCATTTTGTTTTAAAACGAACTACTACCGACAAATTAAATTTTGTAAAAGAAGGTACTGCATATATTGGAAAAGAATGGTTCGACGGCTTATCAAATAGAATTGATTTTATTCACAGAATTATTGCTCCAATAGGAAAAAACCAAGAAAATGTTCCTCAAGAATATTTAAAAGGAAAAGAAACAATTACAACATCTGAAATAGGATTAAAAACACGTTTCGCTTTTAATGAAAAATTTGTTTACGGCAAACGAAGTAAAACTAGCCTTGGAACAAAATATCCTATAATAAACCTATATATGGGGCTTGGTTTAAAAGATATATTTAGTAGCGATTATGAATATCAGAAAATTAATATTAGTATTAGTAACCATTTTAGCACTTCTGTTTTAGGCAAAACATATATTTATATTGAGGGAGGAAAAATTTGGGGAACTCTACCGTTCCCATTATTACAACTACAGAAAGGTAACGAAACTTACTGGTACGACGATTATTCGTTTAACTTAATGAATTATTACGAATTTATTACTGACCAATATGTTTCAGCAATGCTAACTCATCATTTTCAAGGCTTATTACTTAATAAAATACCACTACTAAAAAAGTTAAAATGGCGTGAAGTAATTATGGGGAAAGGCGTTATGGGCAATATTAGCGATGCAAATAAAAACTTTGCAGCATTTCCAATAGGTACATCAGAACTTATTAAACCATATTTTGAAGCAAGTGCCGGTATAGAAAATATTTTTCAAATACTTAGAGTTGATGCCGTTTGGCGACTTTCGTATCTAGATAAACCAAATATTGAAAAATTTGGAATAAGATTAAAATTACAAATACAGTTTTAAAATTTATATAATTATGGCAAAAAAAAATATTTCATATAAAGAAGCAATTGCAGAAATTGAGATAATTGTTAATAAAATTGAGAACGATGAGGCTGATGTTGATGAGTTAGCAGGAAACGTTAAACGTGTTACTGAACTTATTAAGATATGTAAAGAAAAACTATTTAAGGCAGAAAAAGAGGTTAAAGAAATTATTGATAAGATTGATTAATTTAATCTGTTTGGGTTTAATTCCCCGTCCCTTGGGACGTATAAAAGAATAGTATTCCAAAACGATACCTCATTCGCTTGCAGCGAGGAGATTCATTATATTTAGATTTAATTTCCAGTCTCTTATAACGTTAAAAATACTATTACAAAACTATACCTCATTTGCTTGCAGCGAGTAGATTTACTTATTCAAAAAAGAATAGGCAATCCATGCCATTAAACCTGTTGAGTTTTTTAAAGCTTCTTCGTCAACTTTAAAGTTTGATGAGTGCAAATGAAAAACTTCTTTTGTTTTAGCGTTCATTGTGCCTAAACGATAAAATGTTGTCGGGTATTTTTGCGAGTAATATGCAAAATCTTCGCCTGTCATTCGAGTTTCCATATTTTCAACATAATTTACGCCTAAATATTCTTTTGAAAAATTTATAGCATTTTCGGTAACCAGCTCATCATTTTTTAAATACGGATAACCATCAATAATTCTAACTTCGCACTCTGCTCCCATTGCTTCGGCAGTTGATTTTGCAATTTTATTTATCAGTTTATGTACTTCTGTTCGCCACTCTTCATTCAATGTGCGAAATGTACCTTCAATTTTAACCTCATCGGGTATTACATTTGTTGCGCCATTAGCAATAAACTTTCCAAAAGATAAAACTGTAGGAATATTTGCTTTTCTGCTAACAATTTGTTGTAACGCAACAATAACTTGCGATGCAGCTAAAACTGTATCGGTTATTTGGTGTGGCATTGCTGCATGTCCGCCTTTGCCTTTTATGGTTAAATAAATTTCGTCGGTTGATGCCATATACATTCCCGATTTAAAACCGACATTGCCAACAGGCATATCAGGCATAACATGTTGTCCAATAATTAAATCGGGTTTGTATTTATCAAACACACCTTCCTCCATCATTAGTTTTGCACCACCCGGCAATTTTTCCTCAGCAGGTTGAAATACTAATAACACAGTACCTTTTAATTCATTTTTTATTTTATTTAAGATTTTAGCAGTTCCTAAAAGCGAGGCTAAATGTATATCATGCCCACAAGCATGCATTATATTTTTGTTTTCCGATGAAAAATAATCTGTATTATTTTCTTGAATTGGTAATGCATCAATATCGGTACGTAAAGCTATTATTTTACCTTTTTGTTTTCCTTTAATTACACCTAAAACCCCATATTTTACATAGCCTGATGTGTATTCAATACCGTATTCATCAAGCATATTTTTTATAAATTCAGATGTTTGCTTTTCCTCAAACGAAAGTTCGGGGTGCTTATGTATATGTCGCCTTATTTCAACAACTTCATTATATATTTTTGCCGATATTTCTTTAATCTTTTCTATCATTTACCTAAAAGCATTTTAATACCAATTGCTAACATTAAAACAGCAAATATTTTTTTTAGTGTATGTGCAGGAATACTTAATGCGAATTTTGAGCCAAGATAACTACCTACTACAAAAGTTGCAACAACAATAGCTGCAAATTTAATATTAACATAACCTTCTTTATAATAATTCATTGCAGCTACAAAAGCGACAGGTAAAGTTAAAACAGCCAAACTTGTTCCTTGTGCTTCTTTTTGTGTAAACCCTAAAAAAATCATTAATGCAGGAATAATAATTACGCCACCGCCAACACCCATTGAACCGCCAATAAATCCAGCAGCTAACCCTATGGCAGCTAATATAATAAGTTGTGTTAAATCCATATATTATTCAAGTAATATTTAGTAATGTGTAATATTATTAACAATTAAACGGCTTTTAAACTTAAGTCTAAACTTTCAATTTGGTGAGTTAAAGCACCTACTGAAATAAAATCTACTCCTGTTTGGGCGTAATCACGAATAGTTTTTTCTGTAATTCCACCCGATGCTTCGGTTTCGTATTTACCTGCTATAAGTTCAACCGCTTTTTTACAATCAATAGGTGTAAAATTATCAATCATAATTCTATCAACATTACCAACCGATAATATTTCATTAATTTCATTAAAACTACGTGCCTCAATCTCAATTTTTAGATTCAAGTTTTTAGCTTTTAAATATTTATTTGTTTTGGTTATTGCTTGCTTTATTCCTCCTGCATAATCAATATGATTATCTTTAATCATAATCATATCGTATAAACCAATTCTATGATTTATGCCACCACCGTGAGTTACTGCAAGTTTTTCGAAATAACGCATTCCTGGTGTAGTTTTACGAGTATCTAAAATTTTTGTTTTAGTACCACCTACAAGTTCTACGTAATAAGCTGTTTTTGTAGCAATACCACTCATTCGTTGCATAAAGTTAAGCGATAAACGTTCTGCTTGTAAAATTGATTGAGCTTTACCTTCAACGGTAAAAACAATATCTCCTACATTTATTTTATCACCATCATTCATTAACTGATTAAATTTTATATCAGCATCAACATAATGGAAAACCCGCTTTGCTATTTCGACTCCCGATAATATCCCATTATCTTTCACAAGTAGCTGGGCTTTACCTATTTCCGTTTCTGAAATACAAGATAACGATGTATGGTCACCATCGGCAATATCCTCTTTAAGAGCGTTTAATATAAATAAATCTATATCAAATTTTGTAAAATATTCCATTTATTCTTCTTCTATTCTAAGTGTATGAATGTATGATTTGGCTCCTTGCTTTTTTATCAAAAAATAAACTCTATAAAGCATTTTATCGGTTTTTAAATTACCAATAACATATTTTGCACCGTCTTTTCCTCCCTCGTGTAAAACACTAAAATTTTTAGGTTTATTTGTTTTGTAAAAATCTTTTAAAATTACAAGTGCTTGCGATTTGCTGTAAACGCCTTCTTTTTCGCCAATAATAAGCTCTACATTAGAAATAAAATACTTTGATAATTCAGTTGAATTACCTGTTTTTAATGCTAAAATAATTTCTTTATTAGTTTGTGAATAAGATGATAAAGTTGAAACTAATAGCAACAAACTCATCAATAAATATTTAATTCTTTTCATAATTAACATATTAAAAATTAATTGAAAATAAAATTAACAATTTAATTGACAAAAACCAATCCAAATAGAATTATTCGATAAATATTTTTATCTTTGAGTAAACATAAAACTTATAATAATGAAAACAAAACTTATTTTATTACTAGCAATAACGGTTTTTGCAACGAGTTGTAATTATAGTAAATCTATAAAAAAAGATTTTCTAACAGGCATTATTTCAGAAGGTAACGGAATAACTTGTAATGATATTTATTTAACAAGTAATAACAAAAAAATTAATAGAAATACATTTAGCTATGGCGAGGATTTTACAATAAACTACGAAGATGTAATGGGTTTTATTAAAGTTAACGGTAACGATTTTCCGGGTATGTCTATAACTGTTATTAGCTCAAATAAAGATACTGTTTTGTTTGAACCGGATTTATACAAACAATACTCAGAGGAAGGTATTAATTTTCAACCATTACTTATTCAAGCTATGTTGTACATAATGCAAGAAGCATAACACGATATAACACTTTACCTAAAATTAAAAATCTAGCTAATGGAAACAGAGATATTTTTTGAA
>CAMZKE010000063.1 GCA_947311115.1 uncultured Bacteroidales bacterium
CTAACTAAATTGGTAAAATTCTGAATATCACCAATATGGTGTTTATTAAAATTTAGTTAGATATTTTTTGCTACTTTTTCTAAAGTCTTGTAATCCGAGTTAAATTAAACAAAAAAAACCCTTACGGGTTTTTTTGCTAAATGTGTTGTTTTTCAATGTTTAAATTTAAGGCGTATCCTCATCTACACAAATTGTGTAGATTTTTTATAATCTAAAAGAGCTTTTTCTTCTTTGTCTATAGAATAATATGCTAAAGCTCTATTCTTGTATGCATCTGCATTTTCGGGATCTAATTCTATCGCTTTTGTAAAACAATCAATGGCAGGCTCATAATCTCCTAAATCCATTTTAGCAATTCCAAGATTTATGTAAGCATATATATTATTAGGTTCTATTTCTATCAGCTTAGTAAACATTTTTACTGCTCCTTTATAATCACCCTTAATATATTTTTTATTTCCTTCTTTAAACAAATCTTTCATCTTAAATTCCTTTTGCAAATATACGCTAAGTAAAACATTTAAGTTTAAGACAATTTAAAAACGGTAAGTATTAACTTGTAGTTTGCAAGTTTGAATTTATATTTGACTTAATTTATGATTTGAAATAAGCTCTAAAACCAAATCCATCTCAAAACCCTTACTAACAGCGTGACTCAAAAGCTTTTGTCTAACAACCAATTCATTTTTATCTTTAATCTGTTTTCTTTTTTTCATTAAAATATTCAACAATGTTATTTTATAATCATCATATTCTAAGCTGCTTAAAGATTTATCTATGTATATATTTTCAATTTTCTTAAATTTAAGATTTTGTCTAATTTTCAATTTACCCCATTTATTAAATTTAAATTTATCATTAGCAAAAGCATCAGCATAACGCTGATTATTTATATAATTATTATCTTTTAAATATTCTATTATTTTTTGCTGGCTATCCTCATCTATTTCAAACTTCAATAATTTTTGGATAATATCAAATTCACATTTTTCCCCTCTTGCACATAAATTACACATTTTTGCTAAAATATTCTTGTATTCACTGTCATCCATAAAAACAAAATTTTCTAAAAATAAACAGAATTGTATATTTGCAATCTAAAATATTAAAAATATGAAGATTTACCCAAATCTATTTTATGCAAAAATAATGCTTTTTGGTGAATATAGTGTTATATTTAATTCAATGGCGTTAACAATACCATATTCTCATTTTAATGGCGAATTATCATTTATTAGAAAAGACAACTACACAAATCAAGAATTTGCCACAAAATCAAACGAAGATTTAAACGACTTTTATTTATACATTAATAAACTTGTAAAAACCAACGAAATTTTATGCGATTTTAAAGTTTCTAAATTTAAAAAAGATATTGATAAAGGTTTATATTTTGAGAGTACCATTCCTCAAGGCTATGGACTTGGAAGTTCCGGTGCACTTGTTGCCGCACTTTATTCAACTTATGTCGATAATAAAATTATAGGTCGTTCAAGTTTATCGCTTAGCAAAATTCTTGAACTTAAAAATATATTCTCTCAACTTGAATCTTTTTTTCACGGTACAAGCTCTGGTTTAGACCCTCTTAATGCATATTTAAAATATTCGGTATTAATACACAATAAAGAAAATATTGAAATTGTAAAACTTCCTGTTCCAAACCTTAATGGGCTTGGTGGAATTTTTTTAATTGATACAGGTATTAGAGGTAATACTCAACCATTAGTAAATTTATTTTTAGACCGTTATAAAATAGATAAATTTAAAAAATCTGTAAATAACGAATTAATTGTGTATAATAATGCCTGCGTAAACGGTATTGTTGAAGGCGATATGGAAAAACTATTTTCAAATTTAAAAATGCTTTCTAAATTTCAATTAGAGAGAATGAACCAGATGATTCCTTACAAATTTCACAAATTATGGGAAATTGGACTCAATGAAGATGATTTTACTTTAAAACTATGTGGCTCCGGTGGTGGTGGTTTTATTCTTGGTTTTACAAAAAATTACGAAATAGTTAAAACAAAGTTAAAAGAAATGGATATAGATACAATTCCTGTATTTATTTCATAATTTTTCAACAATAAAATTACTCTTTGAATATTTTATTTTAATTAAAGTAATGCAATACTTATTTACCTGATAATCTTCAACTTCAAGTAGTGAAACAATAATTAAATTATAGCGTATGACACCAAGTTATTAAACTACAATTTATTACTTGTTAATATTTTTTAAACATTTAGGTATTTAAATATTTGATTTATTCTAAATAAATGTTAAATTTGTATTAAAAATACATAAAAATGAATATATTTTACTTACTAATAGGAGCCAGTTTATTTGCAGCATTAATCTTTCTAGGATTATTTATTTGGGCTGTAAAGTCAGGTCAATTCGATGACAACTACACTCCATCAGTAAGAATATTGTTCGACGATGACGAACCAATAGAAACAGAACCTAATTTAAAATAGTATATATAGTATGGAATTACAAAAATTTAATTACGACAACAAAATCGTTAAACAGTTTATCTGGGCAACCATTATATGGGGTGTTGTAGGTATTCTTGTCGGTTTAATTGCGGCAATCCAATTGGCATTTCCAAGTTGGAACTTTGGTATTGAATTTACAAGTTTTGGTAGAATGAGACCATTACACACAAATGCAATAATTTTTGCTTTTGTAGGTAACTCTATTTTTGCCGGAGTGTATTATTCGTTACAAAAACTTTTAAAAGCACGTATGTATAGCGATGTGCTTAGTAAAATCAACTTTTGGGGTTGGCAATTAATAATTGTGTTAGCGGCAGTAACCTTACTTAGTGGTATTACAACCAGTAAAGAATATGCCGAACTTGAATGGCCTATTGATATTATGATAGCAATTGTGTGGGTTACATATGGTTGGAATATGATTGGGACTATGGTAAAACGTAGAGAAAAACATATTTATGCTGCAATTTGGTGGTATCTTGCAACATTTATTGGAGTAGCTGTACTTCATATTGTTAACTCTTTTGAACTACCTGTTTCATTATTTAAAAGTTACTCTATTTATGCAGGAGCACAAGATGCTGTTGTACAATGGTGGTACGGACACAACGCGGTTGCGTTCTTTTTAACAACACCTTTCTTAGGCTTAATGTATTATTACTTACCTAAAGCTGCCGGAAGACCTATTTATTCTTACAGATTATCAATTATTCACTTCTGGGCATTAATTTTCCTTTATATGTGGGCTGGTCCACACCATTTATTATATCAAGCTTTACCTGATTGGGCACAAGCTTTAGGTGTAACCTTTTCTGTTATGTTAATTGCACCATCATGGGGTGGTATGATTAACGGACTATTAACACTTCGTGGTGCTTGGGATAAAGTTAGAGATAGTGCCGCACTTAAATTTATGGTAGTTGCTGTAACAGCTTACGGTATGGCTACTTTTGAAGGACCAATGATGTCGCTTAAAAATGTAAACGCAATTTCTCACTTTACTGACTGGACAATTGCTCACGTACACATAGCCGGTATGGGTTGGAACGGTGGTTTAACATTTGGTATGTTATATTGGTTAGTTCCTAAATTATTTAGAACAAAATTATTTTCAGAAAAACTTGCAAACACTCACTTTTGGGTTGCAACTCTTGGTATGTTAATATATGCAATACCATTATATTGGGCTGCAATTACACAATGGTTAATGTGGAGAGAATATACTCCTGAAGGATTTTTAACATACCCTAACTTCCTTGAAACATTAACTCAAATTTTACCAATGTACGTATTCCGTATTGTTGGAGGTACATTATTCTTAATAGGATTCTTATTAATGGTTTTTAATTTAGTTAAAACTATGGCTGCTGGTAGCTTTGTTGCTAACGACCCTGCTGAAGCTCCTGCTTTGGACAAAAGCACTTCAAGAAGTGCTACAGGCGAAACTATTCACCGTTGGTTAGAGCGTAAACCGGTAAGATTTGCAATTTGGGCATTTATTGCACTTGCAATTGGAGGTGCTGCCGAAATTATACCTATTGTATTTATTAGATCAAATATTCCTACAATAAAAGCAGTAACACCTTACACTCCACTTGAATTAGAAGGTAGGGACACCTATGTAAGCGAAGGTTGTTATACTTGCCACTCGCAAATGGTTCGTCCTTTCCGTTGGGAAACAGACCGCTATGGCGAGTATTCTAAAATTGGTGAATTTGTTTACGACCACCCATTCCAATGGGGTTCGCGTAGAATTGGACCGGATTTAGCACGTACAGGTGTAGTTGGTGGACCAATGTATAAAACAGCAGCTTGGCATTATAATCACTTTATGGATCCTCAAAAAATGAATGAGCAATCTATTATGCCTCGCTACCCTTGGCTTGCTGAGAAAGATATGGATTTCGATTTAATGCCAGCTAAAATTAGAGCAATGCAAACTCTTGGAGTTCCTTATCCTGAAGGATACGACCAAGAAGCTGTAGCTGATATGAAATCTCAAGCTAAAAAAATTGCTGATGGCTTAAAAGCTTCCGGTATAGACGTTAGTCCTGACAAGCAAATAATTGGTATGATAGCGTACCTACATAAATTAGGAAGAGATATTTCTAAAGATGAAAATGCAGAAAAATCAGACGAAACTAAGAAAGAAGTTAAGAAAGTAGATATTACAATTTCTGATTCTCCTGAAACTATTGCTGCCGGAAAAGAAATTTTCACAGCTACAGGCTGTACTGCATGTCATGGTACTGAAGGAGAAGGCAATGCAATTGGTCCTAGTTTCCAAGATGATGAATGGATTAACGGAGGAACAGCTTCTGATATTTATGACATAATTAAAAATGGTCGTGCTGCAAAAGGAATGACACCTTATGGAAATCAGCTTTCTGATGAAAAAATTAAGCAATTAGTATCATTCATTTTAAATGATTTAAACAAAAAATAGAGAACAAGTATCCCGTTTAAACGGGATACTTTAAATTTTTATATATGAAAATAGTAAGTAGTGTTTTACAAGAAATAAATGGAATACAAATATATTACATTATTGGTTTACTGATATTTGTAGTATTATTTGTATATATATTTATTCGTACATATTTTTTAACTCCTCGTGCGGAGCTAACATCTATTAAAAATTCTATTTTTGAAGAAGATGAATTAAATAATAATGAATCAACCTTAAAAAAATAATAAAATGACAGAAGAAAATAAAAATATAAATACAGAAGACTATCAGTACAATGAGAAATTTGACGAAAAGTTAATGGATCATGATTACGATGGTATTAAAGAACTAGACAACCCCGCTCCTGCTTGGATTATGGCAATTTTTTATATAACAATTGCTATAAGTATTTTTTATGGAGCATATTATTTTTGGTTTGGGCAAGGAATGAACCAAATTGAAGAATACGATACAGAAGTTGCCGAAGCTAAGGCAATGTACGAACAAGCTAACAAATCAACTGTAGATATGGTACTTCTTACCGATGACGCATCGTTAAACGAAGGAAAACAAATATATGTTGATATGAACTGTGCTGCTTGTCATGGTGAAAATGGTGAAGGAAATGCTATTGGGCCTAACTTAACAGATGCTTCATGGATTAATGGATGCGATTTTAATACAGTAGTTGATGTTATTAAAAATGGTAGGGCTACAAAAGGAATGACTCCTTTTAAAGCACAAATTAATGATGAAAAAATTCAAAAAGTAACTAGTTATTTACTTGTAACGTTAAAAGATTCAAAACCAGCCAATGCAAAAGAAGCACAAGGTGAAGAATGTAAATAATATAATAATGATTTTTTATTTGTTAATAAACTCAAGAAAGGGAAATTAGTTTTTCCCTTTTTTTATACGAATAAGATTAATTTATCTTTATATCTTATAAATAATAAATATCATGTCTAAAGAAAAAAATGACACATCGTTCAGAGACCGCCCAATAAACATGGACGAACAAGGTAAACGCAAATGGATATTTGCAAAAAAACCTAAAGGCAAATGGTACTTACGTAGAAGTATAGTAGCGTATATTTGGCTATTGTTTTTCATACTAGCTCCTATAATAAAAATAAATGGACATCCATTTATGTTGATAGATATTGCAAACAGAAATTTTGTAATATTTGGCGTAATATTTTGGGCACAAGACACATTTATTCTTGCACTTTTAATGTTATCATTTGTTTTCTTTATTGTACTATTTACAGTTACATTTGGACGGATATGGTGTGGTTGGGCATGCCCTCAGACTATTTTCTTAGAAATGATTTACCGTAAAATTGAATATTTAATAGAAGGTGATTCAAAAGCTCAAATGAAATTAGCCGCAGCTCCTTGGACTACTTCAAAAATTTTCAAGAAAGGCTTAAAACATTTAATATTTATTCTTATATCAGTAGCTTTAACAAATATTTTCATTCTTTGGTTTACCGGATTAGACCGACTTATTGAAATAATGACCGACCCAATATCCGAACATTTAGTAGGCTTTATTGTAATGATGATTGTTTCTGCTTTATTTTATTGGATATACTCATATTTCAGAGAACAAATTTGTACAATGGTTTGCCCTTATGGCAGAATGCAAGGCGTTTTGTTAGATTCAAAATCGATAATTGTTGCTTACGATTATAAACGAGGCGAACCTAGAGGTACAAAAGATGGTGGCGATTGTACAGATTGTAACCGTTGCGTTGATGTATGCCCTACCGGTATAGATATTAAAAATGGAACTCAACTAGAGTGTATAAACTGTACAGCTTGCATTGATGAGTGTAATATTGTAATGAAAAAAGTTAACCGCCCACCAAATTTAATTCGCTTCGACTCTATTGAAGGCATTGAAAAAGGACATAAATCAATTTGGAATACAAGAAATAAAGCATACTCAGTAGTACTATTACTACTTTTCGGATTCTTTATATATACTCTACTAACTCGCCCTTCACTTGAGGCAACAATACTTCGAACTCCAAACACAATTTATCAGGTTCAAGATGAAAACACATTATCTAACCTTTATAATATTAAAATTGTAAATAAGACTTATAACGATATGGATATTGAGATAAAAGCCATATCTCCTGAAGGCAAAATACAAATAGCAGGTGCAAAACCATATATTAAACAACACAGTTTATATGAGTCTGTTTTCATACTATTTTTAGATAAAAGCAAACTAACAGGCGAAAAAACTGAAGTTAAATTTGGAATTTATTCCAATGGTAAATTAATTGAAACAAATACTGTTACATTTGTTGGACCAAGAAAATAAAAACATTTAAGCTCGATTAATAATATAATCGAGCTTTTTTACTACCTTTATCAAGAATAAATAAACATAACAAAATGAAATTTAACTGGGGGACAGGAATATTTTTATTCCTTATTATATTTGTTAGCTTAGCTATAGTTTTTATAATATTTGCTTTTAATCAGGAAATTAGCTTAGTACACAAAGATTACTACCAAAAAGGTGTAGATTACGACCAAGAAATATCAATGGAAAAAAAGTCGACAAAATATACCAATTTAATTAGTTTAAAAGCTAATGATACAAATATTGAACTTATCTTTGATAAATCAATAGCTGATAAAAGTACAAATATCGAGGTATATTTTTACAGTCCATCGGAGCAACACCATGATTATAGGGTTAAAAAAGATAATATTACCGATGGTTTTTTTATAGATAAATCTAAACTTAAAAAAGACAGATACATTGTTAATGTTGAATGGACAATGAACAATACAATTTACAGAATAAAGAAAGAGTTTATAAATAAATAAATAAATAAATTATGGTTGGGTTTTCTGAATTACCAAGCGAAATAACAATTTTTTCAGGTTTAGTTTTAGGACTATTAACAAGTTTTCATTGTGTTGGAATGTGCGGACCAATTGCACTGTCTCTCCCACTCCACGGCGATACCAAATTAAAAAAATTAGTTGGTGGAATAATATACAATTTGGGCCGTACAATTACCTATGCCATAATGGGTTTAATTTTCGGACTAGTAGGCCATGGACTTAGCACATTGGGTTTTCAAAAAATTGTGTCAATTATTGCAGGTACATTAATGATTGCCACCGTCTTTTTTCCTCATCTATTTAGCTTTACAGATAAAGCTGATAAAGGTTTATTCTCGTTTGTAAATACTGTAAAACGTGGATTAAAAGGTTTATTTAATACAAAATCGTTTTGGGGACTATTATTAATTGGTTTATTAAATGGCTTATTACCCTGCGGACCATTATATTTTGCAGTAATAGTTTCTGCAGGTACCGGAAATGTAATCGAATCTGTTTTATTTATGATACTTTTCGGACTTGGGACAATTCCTTTACTATTACTTGTAACCATAGCAGGTAATTTTATCAGTATAAAAGCTAGAAACCGCATAAATAACTTTATACCTGTAATAATGGTAATTATGGGAATACTATTTATTCTGAGAGGTTTAAGCTTAGGAATTCCGTTTTTAAGCCCTCCTGACAAGAAGCTTGAAATGGTTATAAAAAAAGGTGAAAAAACTTTAAAACAAATTGAGTCTCAAAAAAATGATACTTTGATTATTAAACCTTAAGAATTATTCTGATAAGCATACATTTCTTTAAACTTTTTCATATCCTCATTTTTAGGCTCTAATTTTTCGTATATTTTCAAATATTTTTCAATCAGTTTACTATCCGGTTTATTTATTTCATTATTAACCATCGAATACATTATTATACCCAAATATGCCTTTGTTCGCTTATACGAATTTTGTTCAAGTTCATTATCTGAATTTATAATAGTTTTATCAATTTCATCAATTTTATTATTCCACCACTCCCAAGTTTGCGATGGTAAAGCACTTGCTAATCCATTATTTCTATCAAATTCTATTTGAAGCGAAACTTCAAATTCAGTTATATACTTTTTAAAACTATCTGATGAAATAAAATTATTAAATTCAGTATTTGTTTGTTCTGTATTAAAAATTTTATTTATTACTTCAATCTGTTTAAACGCTAAATATTGTTCGTTATGTTTCCTATACTCATTATAATCATTCATCATATCATTATAATTCATATTTTTTAATACACTTGCATTTTTCTTAGATTGAATAAACTGTATTGCTAAAACTAATAAATTGTTATTAGGCCATTCATGTTTACCATTAAAATTTAAGCCTAAAATATTGTTATTTTTTGCAGCATTCGAAAATGGCGAATAATATTGTTCATTAAAATTAAAGTCGGCAGTCCCCGAAATAAGAGCTAAAGGAAAATTAATTTTATTATTAATCATATTACCTATTCCTGCACCACACATAACAATTCCGGCTACATCTTGTTTATTTGCATATTGAAAAGCCATTCTTGCTCCTCCTGAAAAGCCGACAATATATATATTATCAACAAGTCTATTAGTTTGCTTTTTATAATTTTCAATATCATTATTTATAAGTTGAAAGTAATTTCCAATATTATTTTCTACATTTTTCAAACATATAATATTGGCATCTAAGCTTTTATACACAGCCTTAATATTATCATAAATAAACTTACCATCGCCATGAGGGTCAATAAAAACAATTAAATTTGTATTTGTTGTATCATCTGATAAAATTAATTCATATAAACTATTATCAAACTCCTTTTCCTGTTTTTGTTCAGCAATTACATTTTTTTCTTGTAATTCTTGTTTTTGCTCAGGTTCTTTTTGTTTTGTTTCTGTTGAACAATTAGTAAGTAATATCACCGATAAAATTAGCGTTATTAAAGTATATTTCATTTTATAAATTTTAAAAATGATAAAATTAAATTTTTAAATTCACATTTTAATAAAAACAATCAAAAATATTAACAAAAAAGTATAATTTTGCTTTCATGAAATTTATACTCATAAGCATAATATTATATTTAGTATTTTCAATGCAAATGTTTTCGCAAGAAAACAACAAAGCAAAAGGAGATATTATGTTTGAAGATAATATGCACAATTTTAAGAAAATTAAGTATGATTCAGAGAGCTATTTCGATTTTGACTTCAAAAATATAGGGAAAGCACCTCTCACAATTACAAAAATAGAAACTAGCTGTGGTTGTACTATTGCCGAAAAGCCAGAAGCACCCATAGCAAAAAAAGGAAAAGGCTTTATTAGAGTATGGTACGATTCAAAACGAGTAGGTAAATTTAGTAAAACAATTACGGTATATTCCGATGGTAAAAACTCACCAACCAAGCTAATGATAAAAGGTGAAGTTTTACCAAAAAAAAATAAAATAGATAATAAATAAAACAGTATAATATGTTAACAATTTCTAACAGAGGTAATGAAATGCCGGAATCACCAATTAGAAAATTGGTTCCATTTGCAGAAGATGCAAAAAAGCGAGGTACAAAAGTTTATCATTTAAATATTGGCCAACCAGACATTAAAACTCCTGATGTAGCTTTAAATGCGATAAAAAACAACGAATTAAAAGTTGTTGAGTATAGTCACTCTGCGGGTAATATAAGTTATCGAAAAAAATTGGCAAAATATTATCAAAACATTGATATTAATATTAATGAAAACGATATATTAATTACAACAGGTGGTTCCGAAGCAATTACATTTGCTTTTTTAACTTGTTTAAACCCTGGTGATGAAGTTGTTATTCCTGAACCATTTTACGCAAACTACAATGGCTTTGCAGTATCGGCAGGCGTTACAGTTAAACCAATAACATCAACAATTGATAATAGTTTTGCATTGCCATCTATCGAAGAATTTGAAAAACTTATTACTCCTAAAACAAAAGGAATTGTAATATGTAACCCAAATAACCCAACAGGATATTTATATTCAGAAACCGAATTAAAAGAGCTTAGCAAAATAGTAAAAAAGCATAATTTATATTTATTTTCTGACGAAGTGTACAGAGAGTTTTGCTATGATGGCGAAAAACATTTTTCGGCGATGTATTTAAAAGACATTGAGCAAAATGTAATACTTATGGATTCTGTATCAAAAAGATACAGCGAATGCGGAGTACGTATTGGAGCAATGATAACAAAGAATAAAAATGTTATTACCACAGCACTTAAATTTGCACAAGCAAGATTAAGCCCTCCTTCATACGGACAAATTGTTGGAGAAGCATCGCTTGAAACTCCTCCTGAGTATTTCGACGAAGTTTATAACGAATACATAGACCGCCGTAACTTTATGGTGGAAAAATTGAGAGAAATTCCCGGTGTTGTTTGCCCAATGCCAAAAGGTGCTTTCTATGTTGTTGTTAAACTTCCTATCGACGATTCTGATAAATTTGCACAATGGCTTTTAGAAGAATTTGATTATAACGGACAAACAGTTATGGTTGCTCCTGCTACAGGATTTTATTCAACAAAAGGTTTAGGCAAACAGGAAGTAAGAATTGCTTATGTTCTTAATAAAGAAGATTTAGCTAGTGCTATTGAATGTTTACGTGTAGGATTAGAGCAATACCCTGGCAGAGTATAATAAAAAAAACTTAAGACCTGAGATTTTAGACTAAAAAATTACTAAGTTTAAACTCAGGTCTTTTGGCTATAATCTATTTTGCCAAAATTTTAATTTCCACTCTCCTATTTTTAATTCTATCAGCTTCAGTAAGTTCAGGTTCAACAATTTTTCTGCTTGCCCCAAAATCGGTAAAGCTTAAACGATAACGAGATATTCCCTTAGCTATTAAATAATCATAAACCATTTTTGCTCGTGCATAAGCAACTACATCATGAGTAATACGAGGACTATAACAGCATATATGTCCTTGAATTTCAATTTTCATACTTGGGTTTTCTCTCATTATTTCTAATAAATTTTCTAATACAGGCCTCGACATATTTAATATTTTTGCTGTACCCGGTTTAAAATTAAGATTATTTAGCACTAAATTAGCACCAACATCTACATCATCAATTTCATCAATATTTTTTGGCTCACCTGTAATAATTTGTTCTTCTGATTGTATTGATTGCTCAGCTTCCGGTTCTACAACATCTATTTGAGCATAAATAATATCAACCCTCCTGCTTTTTGAATTACCGATTTCATTTTCCGATTTATCAGACAATTCGCCTTTAGCAATATTATCAATAATCATTTCATCTGTAACTCCTCGGCTAATTAAAAACTCACGAACAGCATCTAATCTTTTTTGCGATAATTTTAAATTATAATCAGCATTTCCCACATAGTCAGCATAACCATACATTTTATAACCATTATATTTTTCATTATCTAAATTTGCGATAAAACGCTCTAATTTAACTTGCTGATTATATGAAATATCAAACTTAGCACTTTCAAAAAATATACTTAGCGAATCATCTTGAGAATATAAATTTATGCTAATTAAGAAAAATAGGAATTTAATTATTTTCATAATTTACTAACGTAATATTACTTTTTAATATTGTTTATTAAAGACTAAAAAGTCTGCATTTTATGTAACTTGCTATAAGTGCCGTCTAGCTTTATCAACTCAGAATGCGTACCCTGTTCAATAATTTCGCCTTTATGAAGTACACATATTTCGTCAGCAGCAACTATTGTTGATAATCTATGAGCAATTACTATTGATGTACGGTTTTTCATTAACTTAAATAAAGCATCTTGTACCAATCGTTCGCTTTCTGTATCTAAAGCTGATGTAGCCTCATCAAGAATTAATATTGGTGGATTATTTAATACTGCTCGTGCAATACTAATACGCTGTCTTTGTCCGCCTGAAAGTTTATTACCTCTATCTCCAATATTTGTATAATAAGCATTTTTGCTTTCAACAATAAAATCATGGGCATTAGCAACTTTAGCTGCATCAATAACATCTTCTTCAGTTGCATTTTCAACACCAAAAGCTATATTATTAAAAAATGTATCATTAAACAAAATAGGCTCTTGATTTACATTCCCCATTAAGCCTCTTAAATCATAAACCTTAATGTCTTTTATTGGGTTTCCATCAATTAATATATCGCCTTCCATAACATCCCAAAAGCGAGGAAGCAAATCAACTAAAGTAGATTTACCTGAGCCTGACTGCCCCACAAGTGCAACACTTTTACCTTTTTCAACAGTTAAATTTATATTTTTTAAGACGTAATCATCAGCATATTTAAACGAAACATTTTTATATTCAATTTTATTTTTAAACTCAGAGACTCTAATAGGATTTTCAATTTCTGTAATTGGATTTATTGCATCTAAAATTTCATTAATTCTATCAATAGATGCCATTCCTTTTTGAATATTGTAATATGCTGTTGAAAACGATTTTGCAGGCGATATTATTTGCGAAAAAATAATTAGATAGGTCATAAATGCTTGAGGCGATAAATCGCCATCACCTTTTAAAACTAATGCACCACCGTATAACATTAAGCTAACCATAACAACCGAGCCTAAAAATTCGCTCATTGGGTTTGCCATATCTCTACGTCGCCAAATTTTTGTCATTAAATTTGTAAAATGCTGATTAACACTTTTAAAACGCTTATCCATTTTATCCTCAGCATTAAAAGCTTTTATTATGCGTATTCCAGATAATGTTTCATCAACTATAGACATTAATATACCTAATCTTCGTTGACCTCTAAAACTAGATTGCCTTAAACTTTTTCCTATCCAACCTATTAAGCCTCCGGTTATTGGCAACAAAATAAGAACAAATAATGTTAAATTAAAGCTCATTACAAATAGCGTTGACAAATACACTACTATTGCTATAGGATCTCTAAATAACATTTCTAACGAACGCATTACAGAGACTTCAATTTCTGCAACATCACTAGTCATTTTAGATAATATATCGCCTTTTCTTTCATCAGAATAATAAGAAACTGGTAATTCTACAAGTTTTGAAAATAAAGCATTTCTAATATCTTTTATTACTCCGGTTCTAATTGTTGCAAGAAAATATAATGATGTATAACGAAATACATTTTTCAATAAAGAAAAGCCAACAACTAGTACACTAATAAAGCCTAACCCATAAGCTTTACTATGTGTTATTATTAAATGACTTACATAGTAATTAAAGTATTCTGATATAGATTTAATTGTTAAAGTAACATCAGGCAGTTTATCAACAATAGGTTCTGTTCCAAATAAAATACCAAGAAAAGGAATTGCCATCATTAATGAAAACAATCCAAAAAATGTTGAAAGAATATTAAATATTACACTAACAATAGCTTGAGGCCAGTATGGTTTTACATACGCAAGTACCTTAATTAATTTTTTCACTAAGTTTGTTTTTAAAATGCAAAGTTATACATATAATTAGTAATTACGAATAAATAATTACTAATTATGCTGTCGTTATTTACATTACGAACTACTACTTTATACTATTACACAAAATATAAGAAAAACAAAACCCAAACAGAATGAATCTCCTCGCCGCAAGCGGACGAGGTATCGTTTTGGAATACTATTCTTTTATACGTCCCAAGGGACGGGGAATTAAACCCAAACAGATTAAAATCTAAAACCCAAGGTCATCATAAATTTATTTGAATAGCTTGTTATTGTGGCTTTAGGTGCATTTGTGTACATATAATAATCTACTGTATTTTGCTGATACAAATATGCGAAGTCTAAGAAAAGTGCATTATAATTAAAGCCAACACCTCCACTATACGAAACTGTATGACTATCTTGAATAGAAGAATCAAACGGACTTCCATAATATGCGGCACCTGCTCTAAAGCTAAAAATATTATATCTATATTCTGCTCCAACTTTAAAATTATGAGCTATTGTATAAGTATTATCGATCACTCTATTTTGAAAATCAGAATTAAAATTATATGCACTAGAATATTTTGCCCATGAATAATCTATCATTTCGTAATCGAAACTTATTATAGCAAACTTTTTAATAAAAAATGCCATACTTCCTAAAAATTTACCGGGTGTATTAAAACCATATTTCTGATACAAATCAGGCGAATAAAAATATTTTCTTCCGGTATCATCGAAAGAAGCATCCATATATGTATAATAATAATCGTTTAAAGTAAAATATGTTGGAGAATGAACTGCTAATCCTAATCTAAAAAAGTAAAAAGGTTTATAAATCAATCCTGTTTTAAAATTCACTCCTGTTCCTTTGGTAGTAAGGTATTCTTTGTAAGAAAAGTAATTAAAATTGTCAATACATGCTGTATCTTCTTGTTCGTGATGATACATATAGCTGTAATAACGTGTCCAAACAATACCAATACTTCCTCCCCAGAATAACTTATTTGCAATATTTATTCCAACGGAGAAATCACCTTCACTCATATGACCTTTTGATTCGATGGTTCTTCGTTGCAATTCACCATAATTTGGTAATGCCGATTCGTAAACATAATTTACTGAATCGACTGAATTTATAGAGTAAGTTTCCCAAGCCAATCTTTCGCCATAATCACTAAGTTCATCAATAGCGTAGCCATTAGAATTATCGGCAAAATAATCGGTCATTGAGTTATTTTGGTTTACTCCTATAATATCCTCATTGAAATGAAAATTATTTTTTCTATTATATGAAAAAGCCATATTTACCGCTACCAATGTAGATTTATTATCATTAACAAAGCTACTTACTGCAGCAACATTATTAACATTAAAATTAGTTCTAAAATCGTTACTTACCCTATCAATATACGCTGAAGATGTAGAATTAAAAACTAAATTAGGCGTAAAAGTAAATTGCGATGTTCTAAAAACCCCTATACCTGCAGGATTATTATAGGCTGTTGACAAATCGCCACCTACAGCACCTAAAGCACCACCCATACTTACATAACGTGCTGTTCCTCCATTAAAAGTTTGAGAATATCTAAGAGCATCAACTTCGTTTTGCGAATAAATATTATATACAAACAGGCTTAATATTATTATTGATATTTGCTTAATCATAGTATTTAAGTTTTTTCTTTTAAAACAAAACGTTCAAAATTACTATTTATTATTTTATAATTAACGCCTTCCACCTCTTGATGATGAACCACCTGAACGAGAACTACTTCCTCGTGAGCTACTTCCGCTACTTCTTGATGAGCTACCACTTCGATATGAACTACCACTGCTTCTTGATGAACTGCTACTTCGGTATGAACTACCCCTGCTTCTTGAAGGGCTACTACTCCTTGATGAACTTCCACTTCGGTATGAACTACCACTACTTCTTGAAGGGCTACTACTTCTTGTACTAGATGAACGTGATGAACTACTCGGATGGGAACTTCTACCACTACGATATGAACTTCCACTTGAATGAGAACTACTTCGTGGCGACGAATAAGAATTAGAACGACTTCCACTTCTGTTTGCTCCACTATTTCGTGGAGTACTTCTTGTATTTCTTGAGTTTGAATACGAACTAGAATTCCTGCTAGAATTTCTAGAACTACTATTATTTACTCTACCTGAAGAATTATTTCTGTTAGAGCTACTTACTCTTCCGTTAGTATTTCTACTTGTATTTGTTGTATTTCGTCCGGAATTACTTACTCTACTATTATTATTTGTAGTTCTACCTGAATTACTTACTCTACTACTATTGTTTGTAGTTCTGCCTGAATTACTTACTCTTCCATTATTAGTAGTATTACGCCCCGAATTACTTACTCTTCCTGTATTATTATTTGGAGTACGTCCTGAATTACTTACTCTTCCTGAATTTGTATTAGGATTTCTTGTATTTCCGGAAACTCGTCTTCCAGAGTTATCATAACTAACATTCGCACTTCTATTATAATTATTTACAAAATTATTATAGCTCCCGCTCGAATTTCTACCGTAATTAGTTCTATCGTATGAATTATAATAATAAGGAGTGTTATACCCATACCTTCCATCGTAATAACCATTATTATATCCGTGATTATACCCAGCCCAATAGCTTCCTCCTCCGTAATAACCACCATAATATGGATAACCACCATAATAGCCACCGTATCCTATAGAAACACTCCAGCCACCGCCATAATATCCACCATAATAGCCATAACTTGGCCACCAATTATAACCCATGTAAACACTTGTACCATAGCAATAAGGATCGTAATTATACCAGTATGAGTTAGTGTAATAACTATCATAATAGCAATCTGAAACTACTACAGGAGAATGAAATCTACGAATTCTAGTAGCATATTCATAATCGTAATAATCATCATAATTAAAATCATCTTCTTCATTATAGTAATTATTACTTATATAAGTATCTCCATTATCATCAGAATAAGCTTGCGATGATTTTTCTTGAGGAGCTTCATTATTTTCTGAATAAGGATTTCCTGGTTTATCGGAATTTTCTACAACATTTTTATCATCAGATGGATTATAATAAATATCGTCGTAAACTTGACCAGCATTATTAGTTGATGCACATGAAACAGCAAAAAAAGCTGAGATAATTATTAATTTGTTAAAAGTTTTCATGACCTGTCCTCCATTTTATTTATTAGAAAGTTAAATTTATCAAATATTTATTGTTTTTTTGCATAAATATTTAATTTAATTACACAATTTCAAATATCGTACCAAAAATGGGAAAAGGTATAACATCGAGAGAAGAAAATTACTCACAGTGGTATAACGAGTTAGTTGTAAAAGCTGATTTAGCAGAAAATTCAGCAGTAAGAGGTTCAATGGTAATTAAGCCTTATGGTTATGCAATATGGGAAAAAATGCAAGCTCAGCTTGATAAAATGTTTAAGGAAACAGGTCATGAAAATGCTTATTTCCCGCTATTTATACCCAAGTCGTTTTTCAGTAAAGAAGCAAGTCATGTTGATGGTTTTGCAAAAGAGTGTGCAGTAGTAACACATTATCGTCTTAAAAACGACCCGAATGGGAAGGGGGTTATTGTTGACGAAGATGCAAAGCTTGAAGAAGAATTAATAGTACGACCTACTTCTGAAACAATTATTTGGAGTACATACAAAAATTGGATTCAATCATACAGAGATTTACCTATACTTGTAAACCAATGGGCAAATGTTGTTAGGTGGGAAATGCGTACACGTTTATTTTTGCGTACCGCTGAATTTCTTTGGCAAGAAGGTCATACAGCTCATGCAACAAGCGACGAAGCACTAGCAGAAACTAAACAAATGATAAATATATATTCTGAATTTGCAGAAAAACATATGGCTATGCCTGTTGTTATTGGTCGTAAATCGGAAAATGAAAGATTTGCAGGAGCATTAGAAACCTTTACCATTGAAGCCCTAATGCAAGATGGAAAAGCTTTACAAAGTGGCACATCGCATTTCTTAGGACAAAACTTCGCAAAAGCTTTCGATGTTAAATTTGCAACCAAAGAAGGTAAAGAAGAATATGTTTGGGCTAGCTCTTGGGGTGTTTCAACTCGCTTAATGGGTGCATTAATTATGGCTCATTCCGATGACAAAGGGCTTGTTTTACCTCCCAAATTAGCTCCAATTCAAGTGGCTATTGTTCCTATTTACAAAGGAGAGCAACAACTCGAAGAAATAAGTAAAAAAATAAATGTTTTAGTGAAAGATTTTAGAGCTAAAGGTATTTCGGTTAAATACGATAATAGAGATACTCATAAACCCGGATTTAAATTTGCAGAGTATGAGTTAAAAGGAGTTCCTGTACGTATTGCTATTGGACCACGAGATATGGCTAATGGCACTTGCGAAGTTGCTCGTAGAGATACATTAACAAAAGAAACCGTAATGCAATACGATGTTGTTGAGTATATTGAAAAACTTTTAGAAGAAATTCAAGAAAATATTTACAACAAAGCTTTAAATTTCAGAAACAACAATATTCAAGAAGTAAATACTTTCGACGAATTTAAAGAAGCTATAGAAAAAGGCGGTTTTGTATCAGCACACTGGGACGGCACAAAAGAAACTGAAATTAAAATTAAAGATTTAACAAAAGCAACATTGCGTTGTATTCCGCTTGAAAATAAAAAAGAAGAAGGAGAATGTATTTTAACAGGCAAACCCTCTAAAGAACGCGTATTATTCGCAAAAGCATATTAACAACATAACAATTTGGCAATGAAAAAATCGGCAAAAGATATAATAATTAATACTTTAAGAGAAAAATCGGCAACAAAACAAATTGTATACGACAACACTCTTGAAGCATTTAATATACTAAAAAAAGTACTAAAAGAAATAACTATAGAGTACAATAAAGAACTAAGTAATACTGATAGTCGTGTTACCCTTGAGTACAAAGACCGTGGTGCTTTTGAGGCAGAAATAAAAGTTGCCGGTGATATTCTAATTTTTAATATGCACTCAAATATATTTGAGTTTGATAAAGAAAGTGGCGTGTGGAAAATTTCTTATATAAACGAAAATAAACTTGCATCATATTCCGGAATAATTAATATATACAACTTCCTTTCAGACTCATTTAAGTATAACCGTTTAGATGATTTAGGTTATCTAATTGGGCGAATATTTATAAATAAAGAAAAACATTATTTTGTAGAAGGCAAACGCCAACTGGGTTTCCTTTACAACGACTTTGGGAATAGTATTATTGATAAAACTTCAATAAAAAACATTATTGAATCCGCAATTATGTATTCGCTTGAATTTGACCTACTTGTACCAAATTACGATAATATTAAATTTGTAAGTGTTGCTCAAATGAAAGAACGAATAAACAAATCAAAAATAAAAACAGGTAAACGTCTTGGTTTTCAATTTGAAAAAGATGGAGACGATATAGTATAAAATTATTATTTAATTATTAAAATATAAAAGATGAAAAAAATAGCCTTTTTATTAATTGTAGCTTTTATATCAATAAATAGCTTTTCGCAAACAAAAAAACTAAATGTAGAAGAAGCCCAAACAAACCAGATGGCTTTTTTATATCCGGGATATATTGCAGGCTTAAAGTGGCAAGAAGGTACCGAAAATTACACTACAATAAATGTAGAAAATGGCTATCAGAGCATAATGCAATCTAATGCAAAATTGAAAAAAGACAAAGAACTAATAACTGTTAATGAGGTAAATGAATCGTTGAGTAAATTAAAATTAGATTCAATAACACACTTTTACGATTATAAGTGGATTAATAAAAACCTAATTAAATTAGGTTATGGTAAACGTTTTGTTTTTTACAATATAAACACAAAAAAAGTTGAATTTGAAGTAAATTTACCAAAAGATGCTTCTGATATTTTTTATTGTAAAGAAAACGAAACATTTGCATATACTATTGAAAACAACTTATATATAACCAACAACAAAGGAAAGCAAACACAAATAACTAATGATAAAGATAAAAACTTTGTTAACGGACAAACGGTGTCAAGAAGCGAATTTGGTATAACAAATGGTATATTCTGGTCGCCAAAAGGCAATTATTTAGCATTTTACCGCAAAGACGAAAGTAAAGTAACCGAATACCCTATTGTTAATGTAAACACCACACCTGCAACCGTTGAACCTACAAAATACCCAATGACAGGGCAAGCAAGCGAAAATGTAATACTTGGCATTTATAATATTAAAACCGGTAAAACTCACTTCTTAAAAACCGGCAAACCAAACGAGCAATACCTTATTAACCCTACTTGGAACCCAAATGAAAAAGACATTATACTTACAATTTTAAACAGAGGTCAAAATCACGCAATGATTAACCGTTACGATGTAGCAACAGGTAATTTAGTTAAAACACTATTTGAAGAAAAAAACGATAAATGGGTTGAACCTGAAAAATTTTCATATTTTATTTCTGATACTGATTTTATATGGCAATCGGAACGAGATGGTTTTATGCACATGTATTTATATAATATTAATGGCGAGTTAAAAGAGCAAATAACAAAAGGTGATTGGATAGTTGATGAAATTAAAGCATACAACAAAAAAACAGGAACAATTTACTTTACAGGAACGAAGAATTCACCTATCGAAAATCATTTATATTCAGTAAATATTAAAACTAAGCAAATAAAAACCTTAACAACAGTTGAAGGAACACATAACTGTGCCTTAAATTATAATTTTAAATATTTTATTGATGGCTATAGCAATATAAAAACTCCACGAGTGTATAATATTACATCAGTAAATGGGAAAGTTGCAAAAAACCTTGCAACAGCAGAAAATCCACTAAAAGAGTACAATATTAATTTACCAGAAATTGGCACAATAAAAGCTGCCGATGGTAAAACCGATTTATATTACCGACTAATAAAACCATCAAATTTCGATGAAAATAAAAAATACCCTGTAATAGTTTATGTTTACGGAGGACCTCACGCACAAATGGTTACAAACTCATGGATGGCAGGAGCAAGTATGTGGTTATATGCAATGGCAGACAAAGGTTATGTTATTTTTACTGTTGACAATAGAGGGTCGGCAAAACGTGGATTTGCTTTTGAAAGCGTAATACACCGCCAATGCGGACAAGAAGAAATGAAAGACCAAATGGAAGGCATAAAGTTTTTAAAATCGCACAAATGGGTTGATGCTGACCGTATAGGTGTTGATGGTTGGAGCTATGGTGGCTTTATGACAGTTTCTTTAATGACAAATCACAACGAAACTTTTAAAGTAGGTGTTGCGGGCGGTCCGGTTATCGATTGGAAATATTACGAAGTAATGTATGGCGAACGCTATATGGATACTCCTCAAGAAAACCCTGAAGGATACGAATTAACAAGCCTTTTAAACAAAGCAGACAGCTTAAAAGGCAGATTATTAATAATTCATGGAGGTGTTGACCCAACTGTAGTATGGCAAAACAGCCAAATGTTTATAAATAAATGTATTGAAAGTGGTAGTTTAATCGATTATATGGTTTATCCAAACCACGAACATAATGTAAGAGGAAAAGACCGTGTGCATTTAATTAGAACTATTGCCCGTTACTTTGATGAGCATTTATAATTAATATTATTTATTGTAATATGAAAAAAGCAATAATATTTGACCTTGACGGAACTTTAATTAATTCTCTTATAGATATTGCCGAATCGGTAAATTATGTGTTAAAAAAGCACAATTTCCCTACTCACAATATTGAAGATTATAAATATATGATTGGCAATGGTATTCAAGTTCTAATTGAAAAAGCATTGCCAAATAATATATCAAAAACCGATTTTGATAAATATTTTAATGAAGCTGTAAACATATACGAAAAACGTCAAACTCAAAAATCTCATCCATACAATGGTATTATTGAAATGCTACATTCTTTATCTGATAAAGGTATTTATTTAAATATTTTATCAAATAAACCTGATAATTTTACAAAAGATGTAGTAAATCATTTTTTTAAAGATATTGATTTTAAGATAGTATTAGGAGCAAGAGATGGCATTCCTAAAAAGCCTGCACCCGATGCCGTAAACGAAATAGTTAAAACATTTAGTTTTGATAAATCGGAATTTATGTATATGGGCGACACTTCAACCGATATGCTTACAGCAAACAACGCAAATATTGAAAGTATAGGTGTTAGTTGGGGATACCGAAAAGTTGATGAATTGCTTAACGCAGGAGCAAAACATATTGTAAACTCGCCTAATGAGGTTTTAAAATTGTTTTAATAGTCTTCGGTTTGGCAATGTGTAGTTTGGGATTTTGAAACGATTAACCCGCATTATTCATAGAATCCAACAATATTACGTATAACTTGCATATAAACAATTTGTTATCACAAAAGCCAAATCACCCAAATTTGGGTGGTTATATTTCTC
>CAMZKE010000064.1 GCA_947311115.1 uncultured Bacteroidales bacterium
AATCCATATACTTGGTTATCTGATGTAATTGATAGAATAGCTGAACATAAAGCTAATAAATTATATGAGTTATTACCTCAAAATTGGTCGCCTTTGAAATAATATATTACGTGCTTTGCCGAACGCTTACAAATAACTAAATATACTCAATCAATAAAACGGTACAAGAAAATGGTTGTGTTTTATAGGCATTTCTTTCTGAATATTAGTAACAACTATGTGATACTTTTAAATAATATTTATTTTTATTAAATAATTTGTAAGGTTATTAAATAATTGCCGACTAAACTTACAAATAAACTTTTAAAAATAGAAAAATGAAAAAAGTAATTAGAAATTCAGTAATTTTAGTAAGCTTAGTTGTAGCAGGAGCTTTAACAGTAAACTATGTAAATGCAGAAACGCAATCGAATCAATTAGCAGACAATGCAATTGTGCAAACACAAAGTAGTTTTAACGACAGTAAATGTGGTGAGGGTAAGTGTGGTGAAGGTAAATCAACATCAAAAAGTACTAAAGAAAGTAAAAGCACTTCAAATGCAAAAACTACAAAAACAAGTCAAAAAGCATCGAAAAAAGAAGCCGGCAAATGTGGAGAAGGCAAATGTGGCGAAGGTAAAAAATCAACATCGAAAGCAAATTCTAAGAAAGCTTCTACAAAATCTACAAAAAAAACAGAGAGTAAATGTGGAGAAGGTAAATGTGGTTCTAAATAAAAAGAATTAACAAAAAACTAATGGTTTATAGCTATTTGTTAATAGCCATTAGTTTTTTATCCTAACTTTATAAACTTTAAAAATAAAATATTATGAAATGTCAATTAACAGTACTTTGTAAATTTGTATCTAAAACAACGGAAAACTTAAAAGATGTACCCTTATTGGCTATGCGATTAGTATTAGCTTACGGCTTTTGGGGACCTGCAAAAATGAAATGGAACGATATAAATGCTATAGGCGATTGGTTTGGTTCTATGGGAATGCCTTTCCCGTTAGTAAATGCTTATATGGCAGGTATTACCGAAATGGGTGGTGTTTTTCTTTTAATTTTTGGATTTGGAACACGATTAATATCAATACCCTTAATAGTAACAATGTTGGTTGCAATATTTATGGTTCATGCCGGTAATGGATTTGAAGCTGGAAAAAATGGTTTTGAAATACCATTATATTACTTAATTATGCTTTTCACACTTACAGTTTATGGTCCGGGAAGATTAAGCCTAGATAATTTAATAAAAACATTACGAGGAAAGTAGCATAACCTGGATTATTCATTGAGTTTTGTAATAACCAACTGTTTATAAATATATTATAAATGATATTGTTAGATTCTATGAATAATGTAGCATAAATCATTGTATTATAGGTAAACAAACATTAAGTTTGTGTATGCAAAACTCTGAAGCAAATATCCTAAGCCCCGAAAAATGGGTTAATAAATACGGCGATTATCTATATGGATATGCCATGAGTAAGCTTTTTAATAAAGAACTTGCTGAGGATTTATTACAAGAAACATTTTTAGCAGCTTTTAAAGGAAAAGAAAATTTTAAAGGGAAAAGTAACGAGAAAACTTGGCTTATTTCTATTTTAAAAAGAAAAATTTTCGATTATTACCGAAAAAAAGCTAAAAATATTGAGCAAACTCAAAATTATGATAGTCCGTTTATTGAAGATAAATTTATGCACGGACAATGGAAACAAGAGCGTGCCCCAAAACAATGGGATATTACCGACGCAGATTTATCTTCAGATGAAGGCTTCTTAAATGTATTAAAAAAATGTATCTCATTTTTACCTGATAAATGGAAATCGGTGTTTTCATTAAAACACATTGAGGGAGTATCTACAAACGAAATTTGTGACGAATTAGATGTTAGTGAATCTAATATTTGGGTTATTTTACATCGTTCAAGATTAAAGTTAAGAGAGTGTATAGAAAAACTATGGTTTAAATAAGCCGAGGGCGAATGATATCTCATTGCCGTAAGCGAACGAGATATCATTATAAAAAAATATTATTTTATATGCCAATATAGGGCAGGGAATTAAATCCAAACAGATTAAAATGAAAAAAACTTTTCTAAATATAATAAAGAATATGATGATGAAGATGATGCTTAATTGCCGTCAGGCAAGTTTGCTCGTCGATAAAAAAGAATATGTTGAGCTTTCAACCAAGGAGAAAATGGATTTAAAAATGCATCTTTCTACTTGTAAATATTGTCGTAATTATAGTGCTCAAAGTAAAATAATTAACAAAACTCTTATAAAAGTGTTTAAATTTAATGAATTAGAGTTAAAATTATCAAACGATCAAAAACAAAAGCTAATTAATAGCATTAAATAATTAATTTTAAACCAAATAGATAATTATTATTTATCACAAAAAGAGCTTTAAAAGTATATTTCTTATTCAATAAAATATAAAATGCCTTTTATTGCTATAAAGGAAAATGTTTTGTTATTTTTGGGTAGATAAAAAACTAAATAACCATATATTGGCGTTGTAAAAGGTAAATTTTTGGATTATTTAGAATTAGAAAGTGGAAATATTTCACATATAAAATACTTAGAATAAATACAAACGATGATCTACCTATTAAAAAAAAGCTAATACTTAATAAAGCATTAACACTGTATTAAATGAAATTGGAAAATAAAAACAGAGTAGCACCACCATCAATTAATAATATTGACCAGTGGCAATTAACACGAAAAAATTTTGTAAAGGGTATATTATTAGCAGGTATTTTTACGCAAATCCCATTTTTATCGGCTTGTAAACAAGAAAAAATTGACACAAATATTGTATCGTCAGGAAATAAAAATAAACTTAACGAAACACAACTATCAATATTAAGAGATATTCAGTTAATACTTTTCCCAAACGATGGTAACGGACCAAGTGCCAGCGATATTAATGCCGATAAATATTTACAATGGGTAATTTCTGATAAAAGAATGGATACAAGCGAAGTAGAATATATTGTAAATGGTTTAACTTGGGTAAACGAAACGGCTGCTGAAGAATACAAAGAAATATTTACAAACTTATCTGATAAAGAAAAAGTTAGCCTTGTAAGAAAAATATCGAAACTTAGCTGGGGCGAAAGTTGGCTATCTGTTATTCTAACATTAATTTTTGAGGCACTTTTATGCGATCCACAATATATTGGAAATCCAAATTCTGTTGGTTGGAAATGGTTAAATTATTATCCTGGAAATCCTCGTCCTACACAAGAATTGCTTTATGACGAGGTTTTTGAAACTATTAGAAATTAATTAGAATATATTTTATTCGGAAAATACAATTCTTATTATCTGTTAAAAAAACTACATTTGTATAAAAATATATACTTAATGAAATACATTTTATTAATACTCTCAGCTATTGTTATTTTCAGCTCGTGTTCAACTAAAGTTGAAAACCCCGAGATAATTATTTCAGCTGATAGTATGGCTATTATCCTTGCTGATGTTCATTTAGCCGATGCAACGCTAAGTGTTATGATGAATAAAAAAAATTATACTAAAGTAGATAGTTACTATAAAAGTGTTTTGCAAAAATACAATATTAGTCGTGCAAGGCTTGACTCATCAATAAGTTATTATAGCTCTAAAGGAAAAGAATTTGAAAAAATATATGAAGATGTTATGTTTATTCTTAGCAAACAAGAAGGATTAGTTGTTGCAGAAAAGGACACTACTAATAAAAAAGAAATACAAAAAGTTAAAAAATACGAGTTAGTTTTATCTTACAAATCTAATTTTGAGATAGATAATAAGTTACTGGACAAAAAAAGTAATATTAAATCTAAATCAGGAAAGTATTCCGTTTTGTTTGATTATAATACATTTAAGAGCAATGAATTTGTTTACGGATTAAAGTTTTCTGTTTCCGAAATTAAATTAGTTTATAAATCATCAATTTCATTAATGGCAAACAAAACTAAAACAGCTCCTGCAATTGTTATTGAAGTTGTTAATGGAAAAAATACAGAATACCAAACGGCAATCGACTTAAAAAATTATATTGTTAAAAAGCAAGAATGGAGTAATATCGATATTAAAAACAGTATAAATTTACCTGTAGCTCTAGACGAAGGCGAAATAAAAGTTTATATATCAAACCCATATAAAAATGATTTTTTTATCGATGATTTAGACTTGAAATTATATATAAGATAATGAAAACACTTATTGTAAGCGCAACATACAACGAAATTAGTATTTTAATTAATAAATTATCATTAAAAAAAGAAACTGATAGTTTTTACAGCTCTGAAAATATTGATGTACTTATTACGGGTGTTGGTTGTGTTTTTACAATATATAATTTAACCGAACATTTACATAGTAATAAATATAAATTATTAATTAATGTTGGAATTGCAGGTTCGTTTAGTAAAAAAATAAATATAGGCGATATTGTTTCTGTTAAGTCTGATTGCTTTGCCGATATTGGAATTGATGATAATGGGAAGTTTTATACTCTTGAAGAAGCAGAACTAATATCTAATAAATTAAATATAAGATTTACAGAAGGTGTGTTAACACAAAATATATTACAGGTAAAATCAATAACTGTTAATACTTCATCGGGTTCAAAATATAGAATAAATAATTTAGTAAATAAATTTAATGCTGATATTGAAACTATGGAAGGGGCATCAGTGGCATTTGTAGCAAATAATAAACTCGTTCCGGTAATTCAAATTAGAGCAATATCTAATTATGTAGAACCACGAAATAAGAATAATTGGGATATTAATTTGGCAATAAATAATTTAAATAATTATTTATTACTGAAGTTTCACACTTATAATTAATGTACTTTATATTAGTGATTTAATAGATTATATGTAGTATTTAACATTATATAAATTGTTTGTTTACAGCCTATTAAGTTTTTGATGTGGTTTTGTGTAAGTTTCCGAAATGCCAATAATTTACATTATATGTATTCAAGCCAGACATGCTTTTACTTTTCCATTAGCAGAAAAGTAAACAAAAAGCCACCGCTGACAATAAATTTGCTAAAAACTAAATAATTTCA
>CAMZKE010000065.1 GCA_947311115.1 uncultured Bacteroidales bacterium
GGTTCTTTTTTGAACTTACATAGTTTTTGCTTTGTAAATCAATAAAAACGTTATAGTTTTATACTCTAAAATTTATTTAGGACAGTATTGATTTATTATACCAATAGTGACCTATATAAAAGATTCTAAAACCCTATAACGAGTAAAATCTTAAGCCATAGTGATTCCCCATTCAACAAGGGGGAATTAGGCTTTCCTCTCATATTTAAATTAGTTTCCCAAATATTGTATTTTTTTAGTCTAAAGTTAATTATTTAACCCTGATTATTTATACGTTTTTTTTCTTAGACAAGGCATCGAGCCATGATGCTGTATGTGAATACTGCAAATGGTTTGCAACGAAGTATAAGGAAAAAATGTATTACATGAATAATGCAGGTTAATAGCATAAAAATCATATAAAATCCGCATCTATTTTTATATAAATATTTGTGTTATTTAGTGTAATTTGTGGTTAAATCTTCGTAATTTTAATAGCATTTTAGTCTTTTTACAGATTTATTATTAGTTGTAAATTATTGTAATTTTAATTCTTTTGTAAGATTAATTAAATAAGTATCTTTATACCTTAATTAATCTATATCAAGACAATGAAAAAAATATTAATAACAATAGTTTCTTTTGCTATTATTTTTGGTACTTTTCAAGCAGTATTAGCAGTAATAAACAATAATAATAAATATGAAAAAATTACAAAAAACAAATCGAGTAAAAACATTCATATTGATAAATTAACTACATTTCCTGAACCAAATAAAGGTTGTTTAACTTGCCATAGCGGAATTGAGCCAATACGTGACCATAATTCTAAAATGATGCAACAAATTTATCAAAAAGGTGCAATGCTTGGTGATAAAAATGGTTGTATTGTCTGTCATCAAGGAAACCCTAACGAAACTAAAGACAAGAAAAAAGCTCATAAATCAATAATAAAAGACCCCGGCTCTATTTGGGCTTTAGATAAAACTTGCAGTCAGTGTCATCCTGAACACGAATACAATTTACACCGTAGTTTAATGCAAACCGAAGCGGGTAAAATACAAGGAGCAACCTGGGGCTGGCAATCAGAAACAGGTTATAGAACGGCATACGGAAATCATAATATTAAAGATACAGACGGAGATATACCAAGTTGGGGGACTCCTGAGTATAAGGAGTATATGCACAAAATGAAAGATAAATACCCAAATGTATTTGTTGACGAACTTTTTGAATTATCAAAAACAGATGTTAATAATATAAACAACAAACCTCAAAATGCTGTTTTCACATATTTACGTGGCGAATGTTTACGCTGTCATGTTGGTGTAAAAGGGAAAAAACGAAGAGGTGATTATAGAGGTATGGGGTGTTCATCTTGCCATATTCCCTATTCCGATGAAGGTTTATACGAAGGTAACGACTCTACTATTTCTAAAATTATACCGGGTCATATGTTGGTTCATACCATACAATCAACACGAAAAGCTAAAGTAAAAGTACACGGTAAAGAATATTCCGGAATACCTACCGAAACTTGTACATCATGCCATAATAGAGGTAAACGTATTGGTGTTTCTTATACCGGTTTAATGGAGTCTGCCTATAACACTTCGTGGAATGCTGATGGTAGCCCTCAACATAAATTACATGGTAAAAATTATCATTATATTCAAGAAGATGTACACCATAGAATAAAAAGTAGAGACGGAAACCCTGATGGAGGTTTGCTTTGTCAAGACTGTCATACAACAACCTCGATGCATGGCGATGGAAATATTGCGGGAACCACTTTGGGACAAGTAGAAGTAGAGTGTGCAGATTGTCATGGTATACCTGAAAAATTTCCTTGGGAATTACCTCTAGGTTACCAAGATGAATATGAGATTAAACATATTGATAAACCTCGAGGTGTAACATTTAATTTATTACAACCTACTAAAGATTTTGCAACAACTTATCCAGCCGAAGATGGTTATTTGTTATCCGCACGAGGAAATCCTTTTGGTAATATTGTCAGACGAGGCAATTCTGTTGTTGTTCACTCTGCTTCCGGAAAAGATTTTATTTCGCCAACATTAAAAGAGTTAAATGAAAAAAATACATGGAAACATCCTGAAAAAGCTGTTACAGCAATGGTAAATATTGGAGCTCATCTTGAAAAAATGGAATGTTATACTTGCCATTCTGAGTGGGCACCACAATGTTATGGTTGTCATGTGAAAGTTGATTTTACAAAAGGTTACGAATCATTTGATTGGGTTTCTGCCGGAAAAATACACGACTCGCTTGGTTATACAGGCGAATTTATGAAAGATGCGTCACAGTTTATGCAAAAAGGAAAAGTTACTGAAGGACGTTCGTATTTACGTTGGGAAAACCCTGTATTAGGAATAAATGGAGAAGGGCGAGTTACACCAATAATTCCAGGTTGTCAGCAGATTACAACTGTTATTGGTGAAGATGGCAAAGCTATTGTAACGGAAAAAATTTGGCGTACAAAACCAGGTTTGGAGAATGGAGGCGAGCAAGGACAACGTGGTATTGATATGACTCCTGTAACACCTCACACAACATCGGCCGAAGCGCGTAGTTGCGAATCGTGCCACACCGACCCAAAGGCTTTAGGTTATGGAATAAATGGCGGAACATTTATGAAAGGCTATAATAAAGATAGATATACTGATATTAAAGATGCTGATGGAAATTCATTATCTAAAAATCAGAAACCTCAAATATCGAGAGTTGAAGGATTAGACATGGATTTATCGCAAGTAGTTACACGCGATGGCAAACAGTTACAAACAGTTGGGCATCATTGGCCGGGCTCAGGTCCTTTAACCCAAGACCAACGCGAACGCATGGAAAGAGTTGGCGTTTGTATAGCATGCCACAAAGATTTGCCTAATGGCGATGTTGCATTAAGTATGATTACTAAAGCCGGCGATGTGTTAAATATGGTACCTCATGGAACAAAAGAGCATATGAATTTGCTTAATAGCGATATAAATTGGGCTGCTCGTACAAGAATTTTAGCTCCAATTATAGCATTAATAATACTTATAATGGGATATATAATTTGGCGACAACGTAAAAAATTGAAGAAAAAATAAGAGTAATATATTTTGTGGTAGATATATGAAACAAATTAAAATAGTTTTAATAATTATAATAATTAGCTTGGCTGTTAATTCGTGTATGACCGATTATTATATGTATAAACAAAGACGGATTTTTAAAAGAGCTATTGTATATCAACCTTTTGATGCCATTATTGTTCCAGGTTAACCTTATAAAGGAAAGGGCTCGGAGTCAATAATAAAAATGCGAATATTATGGGCTACATATCTATATAAAAAAGGAATTGCAAAAAATATTATTTTTTCAGGAGCGGCAGTATATACTCCTTATACAGAATGTAAAATTATGAGATTAATGGCAATACAATTAGGGGTAGATTCAAATCATATTTTTACAGAAGGTAAAGCACAACATAGTACTGAAAACATTTATTATTCGTTACAAATAGCTAAATTACATGATTGGACAAATATTGCTTTGGCTACCGATAATTTTCAAATAAAGATAGTTAAGCATTTTATAAAAAAACATAAACTAGATGTTAAATATTTAGCAGCAAGTATTATTGTTGTAGATTCTATGGATAAGGTTACTCCTAAAATAAAAATTAAAGATACATTGGCATTTGTAAATGATTTTGTTCCTATTACAGAAACACAAAGTTTTATATATAGATGGCGTGGTACTATAGGAAAAAATATTAATTTTAAAGAAACTGAATAACACGAATTTAACCCGAATTATTCATTCGTTTTATTTTTTATTCTTTCTTGCGACGAGGATATTCATTTTTCTAAAAAAATTGCATTTCGTTTTAATCCATTATAACCGGCACGCCGTAAAGGAGTTCCGTTAAATAATTTTTCAAATTCATTTTCCGTTAAATTCTCCCAATCGGATAATGATAAATTTAATCGTTCAGCTTTTACATCAAAGTCAGAAATTATTGTAAATATAGGTTTGTTGTTCCAAGGGCACACATCTTGACAAATATCACAGCCAAATATTCTATTTTCAAATTTTCCTTTTAAATTATTGTCAATTTCTTCTTTATTTTCAATAGTTTGATATGATATACATTTATTTGCATCAACAACTTTTTCCGAAATTATTGCATTTGTAGGACAAGCGTCAATACAAGCAGTACAATTACCACAATAATTTTTTATCGGCTTGTCGTATTCTAAGTCTAAATCTAAAATAATTTCACCTATAAAAAAAAACGACCCTAAATCTTTATTAATTAATAATGAATGTTTACCAACCCAGCCAATTCCTGAAAGTTCAGCCCATTTTTTATCTAAAACAGGTGCAGAATCAACAAAAATACGATAATTAACAGCTGTTAACTCTTCATTAATATAGCTAGCTAATTGTTTTAACATTTTTTTCATAACCTTATGATAATCTCTACCATAAGCATATTTTGAAATAACAGGAAAACCTTTTTTTTGTAGCTGTTTAGGGTAATAATTTAATGCAACAGATATAACCGATTTTGCATTTTCTACAAGTAATTCGGGATTAAATCTCTTATCGAAATTATTTTGCAAATATTGCATATCGGCGTTATAGCCATTGTTTAGCCACTTTTTGTAGAATGGTTTTTCAAGTTCTAAATCAGCAACTTTAGATATACCTATTTTAGAAAAACAAAGCTCAATTGCCTTGCTTTTAATAAGCGAAGATAATTGAGCTTTATTGTACAAAATATTTTTGGTTTTATTCCTTAAATCCAACAAGAATAGAAACGCAACCGCTTTGAACCATTCCGCTTCTGTTTTTTTCTTCAGGTACTGTAACTCTAACAATTAATTGTTGTGTACTGTTAGATTTAAAATCCCAAGTATTTTTTAAATCATTTTTTGTATTATCAAAAAGTAAATTTTTATCGGTATCAAAAACTTGAAATTGTATTTTACCTAATGACTCGTGACTACAAATATTAATTCTGTAATCTTGACCTCCATAAAAAGTCAATAATAATTCTGCTACATCACCTTCTGATAAAACAGCACTGTTTAGCTGCCCATTATATACGTAAGGCTCAAGATTTGGTAAACAAGTTTTTTTTGTAAAACTTTTACATTGTGCTTGCGACTGCATTGGAGCCCCAACCATAAATGATAAAAACAGGATAGAATATAGTACTTTTTTCATGTTTAATATGTTTTAATTGTATATTTTATTATACTTCAATAAAAATAGAAAATAAATAGTTAATTAACAATTTCTTTTCTAATTTTTTCAATTTTTTCTGTAATTGTATTAATTTGTTCTTTAGAAACACTTATTTCTGCTTTACTTTCAATTATAGTTGACTTTGTTTTTTTATCTGTTTTAACATCACCTCTTGTGTAAGTTATTTTAATTTCGTCAAAAACAGTTTTTAAATCTTCTAATTTTGGCAAAATTTCTTTTAAACTTTCATCGTTATAGGTTTTAATCAGTTCAATTAAATTATTTAAAGCATATTTTTGTTCTGCAATTCTGTCGAAAATTAATTTATTTTCGCCTGATACTTGAGTGGATATATAAAGAGCTTCAACCCAACCACCAACAATAATTAATGTAGCAGTATTTCCTCTATCATTCTCTTTTAAATATATATCAGCTGACGAATAGGTGTCAGTAATAATTTGAAGCAACGAATCTCTGTTATCCATATTATCTTCCATTTTTGAAATGGTTGATGAGCCGGCTTCTTGAGGAATACCAAGTGCATCAGATAAAGTTCGTATTGCAGACAAATAGGTAACTGATTGTTGTATTTGGTCGAACATTCTGGTGTAACTTAAATCTGCTCCGTAAACACCTAAATTTAAGGCAATATCGGCAATTAATGTATAATTATCTTTATTATTTACAGGGTTTAATATATCTTCTCTGTACTCTACACCTGCTTTTTGCATTAAATTTGCCATTTCGATAGGCGAAGGAACATTATAGAAAATCTTTTTAACTTTTTTGGTATGTATAGTATCTTCTACTATTGATGTTACATCGTCAATATCATCAATATCATCAACTTCAGTAGTATTATTATTACAAGAAGTAAAACCTATAAATAACATTATAAGTACTAAAAAATATTTCGATAATTTTTCCCAATTCATCTTATTACTTTTTTACAAATATATATTATAAATAGATGTTAATTGTAGTATTTTTTAAAAAAAAGCATACATATTTTTTTAAACAAAGCAAATATATTAGTTAATAAGCTGATAGTAAGTACCGTAAGTAATTATAATAAAATATCCTTTAATTTTCTTTTCGGAACTTGATGAATTTGTTCCGAATTTCTCCAATATTTAATATCATCACCCGGATTTATTTCGTATAAATTAACTTCTTCTTTTGGTTTTCCTAGGGCTAAAACTAATAATGGCTCAATATTTTCGCCTGAATTTACAATTTCTTTAATTTTTTTGCGATTAAATGCGGCAATAATACATCCACCAAATTTTTTTTCTACTGCACCTAAAAGTATATTTTGCACCGCTAAATTATGGTCGCAATAATTATTATCGGTAATATTTTTATCGATAAAAACTATTATATATGCCGATGGTTTTTCTCCCTCTTGTGGACCTGCCCAATCCTTTAAATACCCTGCCCATGCAAGTGTATCAAAAATTTTGTTATTTATTTCACCGGTATTAGAAATATAATATTTTAAAGGCTGATTATTTTTTGCCGATGAAGCATATCTTGCTAAATCAACAAGTTCGATTAAATCGTTTTTCGATATTTCCACATTTTGGTAAAACCTTCTATAACTTCTATTTTTTTGTACTAAATCTTTTAGCATAAAATTTATTTTTTATTTACAAAAATAATCAAATTTTTATCACGTTATTATTTTCAGTACTTTTATTAAAATTTTATGAGAAAACAATTAACTGTAATATTATTTTTCTTCTTTTTTGTTTCTGCATTTTCGCAGTATGGAAACGAGTGGATTAACTTTTCTCAAAAATATTATAAATTACCTATTACTACTGAAGGTATTTATAAAATTGACCGTGACTATTTGGTAAGTGTTGATAATAGCTTTTCTGGTGTAAATCCCAAAAACTTGCAGATTTTTGCACGTGGTAAAGAAATTCCAATTTATGTTGCAGGCGAAAGCGATTTTTCCTTCGATTCTGGTGATTATATTCAGTTTTATGCAAAACCAAACAATGCGTGGTTAGACACTTCGCTTTTTGATAGCACTACTGATTTAACAAACCCTTATTATAGTTATTTTAACGATACAATTTATTATTTTATTACTTGGGAGGTGTCGCCTACACCTAAACAAAGGCTTAGTATTGAAGCCGATACTGCTTTTACGAATTACACTAAACTAAATTATTGTATAAAGAAAAAAACATATCAATATACAAATTCGTATTACTGGGGAGCAGCTAATCCTAAATATACTGTTGGCGAAGGCTGGTTCGATAGCAATGTAATTACAATTGGAGCTCCAAAAAATAAAACCATTGAAATTTCCAACTATACATCTGATATAAGTGTAAAATTAAAATGTGCAGTTGCCGGTGTTCCGGCTACTTATGTTGTTTCTAATTTACATCACCACTTAAAAATTGACTATAACGGAACTACATATGCAGATGAGCAATATTCAGGTTATCAGGTAGTAAAGCCTGAGTTTGAAATTCCTTTATCGCAAATTACCTCATCAAATATAACTCTTAGTTTTAGTAGTAATAGCAATACTGGTCAGGCAGATAGAAACGCAATTTCGTATATTGATGTTGAATATTCTCATAATTTTAATTTTGAAAATCAAGCTAATTTTAACTTTACACTTCCACAAACATCAAACTCTAAAAATAGCATAGAAATTTCTAACTTTAACGGAACTGCTTTTATAGTAGATGTTACTAATAATGCAATTATACCATCATATACTTCAAACGGAAATTACAGAGCCGTTGTACCTAACGGAACTACCGAACGTAAAATGTTTATAACAAACAGTATTACAACTGTAAATAATGTAAAAAAAGTAAATTTTATTGATTACGAAAATGTAGATAAAAACACTGAGTTTGTAATAATTACCAATAAAAAACTTCAACAACAGGCAATAAATTACAAAAATTATAGGAGTGCTAAATATCAAACAGCTATTTTTTATGTTAGCGAACTTTACGAGCAATTTTCGTACGGAATAAACAAACACCCAATAGCTATACGCAATTTTTTAAATTACATTTCTAATAAATACGATGAGCTTCCTAAAGCCGTTTTATTGTTAGGTAAATCGCTTCATGCAAGATTATGTCGTAAAAACGCAACTAATTACGATATTTGTATCGTTCCATCAATAGGAAACCCTGCAAGCGATAATTTATTTACATCGAAACTCGGCACTTCAATTTTAGAGCCGCTTATTCCTATTGGTAGAATTGCGGCAAAAGATAATAATGATGTTGCAATTTATTTAAATAAACTTCAACAATACGAAAGTCAACCAACTGCAGAATGGCAAAAAAATATTATTCATTTTGGTGGTGGGCAAACCTCATCAGAGCAAACAACATTTGCATCGTATTTAAATAATTACGAAAATATTATTGAAGACACACTAACAGGAAGTTATGTGTCAACATTTTTAAAAACTTCATCGCAGCCTATACAAATTACTCAAACCGATTCTATTACTCATTTAATTAATAACGGAGTTAGTTTAATGACATTTTTTGGGCATGGTTCGTCAACAGGTTTCGACCAAAATATTGACGACCCCTCAGCATACAATAATTATGGAAAATATGGTTTAATGCTTGTAAATTCATGCCTTGCCGGCGATATTCATGTTTCGCCAACAGCCAATACAAGTTCAGAAGACTGGGTGTTAATTAACAATAAAGGTGTTATCGGTTTTCTTGCCGATGTTGATTTAGGCATTGCATATTACCTGAACTTATTTTCATCAGAATTTTATAAAAATATTGCATATAAAAGCTACGGTAACACTATTGGAGAATGTATAAAACGAACAATTAAAGAATTAAAACAAACTAATCCTAACAATCAGTATATCGATAATACTTGTCTCGATTTTACATTTCATGGCGACCCAACACTTGTATTTAATGGTGCAGAAAAGCCTGATTTGGTTGTAACACAATCAAGTATAAGTTTCAGTCCTGCGTATATTACTACCGAAGTTGACAGTTTTGATGTAAATGTAATTATAACAAATATTGGGCGTACTCTTACCGATACTTTTGCACTTGAAGTTAAACGCACTTTCCCAGACGGAACCGAGCAAATAAAAGTTGTTGATGTGTATGGCTCGTATTACAAAGATACAATTCCGGTAAAATTTGCAGTTGATAAGATAAAAGGACCGGGATTTAACAATTTTTGTGCTACGGCAGATGCTCTTGCTCAAATAAACGAAATTGACGAATCGAATAATTCGGCTTGTAGTTCAACAATAATTATTTCCGGAGATTTAACACCAATATGGCCATATAAATATGCAATTTACCCATTCGATACAGTTACTCTAAAAGCATCGACAGGCGACCCGTTTTTACTCTCGCAAACAAATGTTTTTGAGATAGATACAACAGATACTTATGATAGTCCATTTAAAAAAACTTTTGAAATAGTTCACCAAGGAGGAGTTGTAAAATGGCACCTACCGTTTACATTAAACGAAAATACTGTTTATTATTGGCGAGTAAGTAAGAAAAACTCAAACTCGTGGAAAGAAAGCTCATTTATTTATATAGCCGGCAAAACAGGCTGGTCGCAAGCACATCATTTTCAGTTTAAAAACGATAAGTATAAATATATTGAGTTTGACAGACCAAACCGTAAATTTAATTATATAACGGCTCCTCGTAAGCTACAAGTTTGGGATAAAGGAAGCCCAACTGTAGCCGAAACTTACGATATAAAATACCGTATTGAAGCCGTTGGCGATGGTGGTGTTTGTGGGGCATCGAGTGCAATAACCGTAGCTGTTTTAGACTCGCTTACTCTTGAGCCTTGGCTCTCTGACAGGGGTGATTATGGTCATAGAAATTACCCTAAATGCTGGTCGAGTAGTGTAAGTGCAAAATACTACGATTTTTCTACCGATAGTGCAAGTTTAGAAGATTGTGCTCAGTTAATAAATAGTGTTCCTACAGGTAATTATATAATAGTATATACCGTTTGGGATGCAGGTTTTCAACAATGGCCTGAAAATTTATATCAAGCTATTGAATCGTTATTCCCAGCTTCAAGTATAAGATATATACCAAATAATTACCCATATATTTTCTTTGCAAAAAAAGGAGTGCCTACTATGAGTCAAGAAGTTATTGGCACATCGGCAACCGACGAAATTTATTTTGAAAAATATTTGACAACTAATTTTAATTTTGGTGATATTACATCTGAAACAGCCGGTCCTGCATATAATTGGGATAGCTTTATTTGGAAATGGAAGAACTCTGAAATAAATTCTTACGACTCTACAAAAATTACTTTATCGGGTATAAAATTAGATGGTACCGAAAATGTTTTAATCAACAATATTACGGCAAAGGATTCAACAATTTATAATTTAAATAATTTTGTTAATGCAAATGAATATCCATATATAAAATTAAATATTTATAGTAAAGACGACACTTTAAAAACCCCATCGCAAATTATAAAATGGCAACTTACTCATGAGCAAGTACCTGAAACAGCAATAAATCCTGAAAGAGGAATATATTTTTACAAAGATACGGTGCAAGAGGGCGACGATATTGTTTTTAGTGTTGCTACCGAAAATGTGAGCAAATACGATATGGATAGCTTGCTTATAAAATATTTTGTAAAAGACCGTAATAATAATGTACATCTGATAAAAGAAAAACGATGCCGACCACACCCATCGCACGATGTTTTAATTGATACAGTAAGTTTTAACACGCTTGGTTACGCAGGGCTAAATAGTATCTGGGTTGAGGTTAATCCTGTAAATTCATCAACAAATTATTACGACCAATTAGAACAATATCATTTTAATAATATTGCACAAAAATACTTTTATGTAAATCGAGATATAATGAACCCAATGTTAGATATTACCTTTAACGGAATTCATATTCTTGATGGCGATATTGTGTCGGCTAAGCCCGAAATAATGATTAAACTTAAAGATGAAAACAAATTTTTAGAACTTAACGACCCTAGTGTTTTTAAAGTGTATTTAAAACGACCAGACAAAATTGATGAGGAAATAATTAACGATTATGACAGCTTAGGACATCAGCAACTTTTTTGGACTCCTGCCGAATTACCTAAAAATAGTTGTAAACTGCTATATACTCCTGAATTACTGAAAGATGGAATGTATCAACTGCGAGTAAGTGCAACCGATATGTCGCATAATGAAAGTGGCAGATACGATTATTTAATAAATTTTTTAATTGAAAATAAGCCAACAATAACAAATGTATTTAATTATCCAAACCCATTTTCTACATCAACAAGGTTTGTTTTTACCTTAACAGGAAGCCAAATACCTGAAGAATTTACTATTGAAATAATGACTATAAGTGGCAAACTCGTAAAAGTTATAAATTTATCGGAGCTTGGCTCAATACGTATAGGTAAAAATATTACCGATTACTCTTGGAACGGTACCGATATGTATGGCGACAGACTTGCAAATGGAGTATATTTTTATCGTGTTCGCACAAAACTTAATGGCTCTGATATAGAAAAGCGAGAAACTAATACCGATCAATTTTTCAAAAAAGGCTGGGGTAAACTTTATATTATGCGTTAGTAGTTTTTATTCATATCGTTGAATGTATCTGTTCAATTTAACCCAAATTATTAATAGAAATTAATAATGCAGCAGTTACACCCTGATAATACCAACTCAACACCAAAATACGCTATATAAATCATTTCTATTTTTCTTTCTTTTTGTTAAAAATTATTCCCATAGCTATTGCTATGCAAAGAATTTTTAC
>CAMZKE010000066.1 GCA_947311115.1 uncultured Bacteroidales bacterium
AAACCGTACAGCATCGTTCGGTCTTGATTTTTTCCTCTATTTTGCATCAAGGCAAAATGGAGTCGCCTGTCCGGCGAAAGAGGACAAGTATTAAAAAATACAACTACAAGTTACACTAAATAACACAAATATTTATATGAAAATAGACGCAGATTTTATATGATTTTTATGCTATTAAAATTACGGAAATTTATTATAATAAATTATAACAGTATACCCCGTCTGGTTAATAAAAAAATAATTATGAAAACGTAGAGAGATTTGGAAGTTGTGAGGAATCGAGCAAATCACCCAGCCGTAATTATTGAAATCTAAATATAAAGCAACCTAGTACTATAATTAGTCCTATAAAGTATATGGAAAAAAATTATAGATTATTGTTTTAAATTTAAAAATAAATCAACTTCATTTACAATATTTAGAGGTTGTACATCGTATATCTCTATTTTTTTTATTAAAGCTTCGTATTTATCTCCGGTTATTTTTATTTGATATTTTCCGGGTTTTAATGCAACAACATATTTTTTTGTCGCTTTATTATACGAAAAACCATCTAATGTTTTGTTGGTTTTAAGGTCAGTAACTTCAATTGTAATATCTTCGTTGTATTTTTCTAATGGCTCTGATTTCCATGATTTACCAACTCTAATTGTTCCTGTATAAACTAAACTTGGTGGTGGAACATCGTTAAAGATAACTTTATATACATCGGAATAACCTAATCCATTTTCAAGTACTTTTGACATATATGCATATCTTTTATATTGAACAAATGATATTACTTTGTTATCATATGTATCGTTTAATGGGTAACCAATGTTTTGTGGCTTAAACCACTGTCCATTAACTTTTTTAGATTTGAATATATCGTAACCTCCCATTGAATTAAATCCTTTAGAAGCATAATAAAGTACAGTTCCGTTGTATGATATATGAGGGTAGTTTTCATCGTATTTCGAATTTATTTTATTGCCTAAATTTTGAGGCTTTCCCCACGAACCATCTGGCAATTTAACCGAAATGTATAAGTCCATTCCTCCATATCCTCCCGGACGATTACTTGCAAAATAAATAGTGTCTTCACTTTGAGAAAAACAAGCACCATCTTCAATATATTTTGAATTTATTGTTTCCGTTAAATCTTGTAGTTCGTTAAATCTTTTTCCTGTTTTTGATGTGATAAATATATCATCTTCAGCAATAAACCCCTTTAGGTTAATAAAAACTTTTTCGCCATCGTGCGACATTCCAACAACAATTTCGTACGATTCTGTGTTTACTTTACTTCCAAACGATTTCTTTTTCCTCCATTCTGAACCATCATCGCTATATTCAGGATAACTCCAATAGGCATTATGTATTAGTTCCTGAAAATCAGATATGTATTTTTTGTTTGAAGTGTAAACTAGCTGCTGACCATCTTCGGTGATAAAAGGGTCGTAATCAGACCATTTACTGTTTATGTTTTTTCCTAAGTTAATAAAGCTAACGTTAACCGGATTTTTTACAAGTTCTTTTGCATTATCACAAACTTCAACAAATCTGTTAATATCTCTAATTTGCTCGGTAGATATATTTGCTCGGTTATCTTCTTTATACTGTATGAAAATAGCTTTTGCTTTATCAAATTCATGATTATGAAATGTTGCACGTGCAATTTGATAATCAAGATCTTCGGGTAGTTTAGCTGTTGTGTTTTTTTTAATTTTTTTTAAATATTTAAGGGCATCTCCTTTTATACCATCTCCTTTCAGGTAGCACATTGCCATATAGTAGTTTAAATCTACGTCATCTTTTTTCTTACGGTACAGTTTCTTAAATTGTTTTAGTGCTATTTGGTAGTTACCGTCTTCGTACAAATCTAAAGCATCTTTAAAGTTAACTTGTGCTTCAAGTTTAATGAAAATTGATAGAATAATGCTTAATATAATAATACGTTTCATATTTGTTTTTTTATTTAATAAAAATAAACATTCTGGTTAATAACTGAAAATAATTGTTTAAAAATGTAAAAATAAACCTAAAAATCCAACTAAAAATCCAATAATAACATTAATAAGTTTCATTAAAAAGAAACTTTTTTTATCTTCTGCAAACAGTGGTAGTGCACCATGACCGTCTTGCACTATTGAATTTGCTAGTAATATGCTTAAAGGTATAGTTCCTGTTATAAATAAAGAAACAAAAATTAAATGAGGTCCTGATTCGGGAATTATGCCAACTAAAACAGCAACAATAAGTATAATGTATAAATTATCAGATATATATGTTTCAATATCTATGTACTTTTGTAAAATAAAAACAAGTGCTAAAACTCCAAATGTCCATAAAAAGACTTTTAAAAAATGTTTTTTTATTACGTGTTTCCATAAATGCTCTTCTAAAAAATGTTCAGGTACTGTAATAATTATAGCTAGTGCCATTAAAAGTATTATTATAAAAGTAATTTTTACCCATGAGTTATGCGAATGTTGGCTGTGTTCTTTATTTGTATTTGTGTTGTTTTCTGATATATCGATGTGTTTGTTAGTTTCTGTATGCGATTTATCAGAAATAATATTTTGAGAAGTTGAATTATTGAGCAAATGAATATTTAATGTATCGGTATGTCCTGAGCTGTTTGTAATAACAAAGAATAAAAATAAAAGTATTGAAAAAATTAGTGTAGCACGAACAAAACTAATATGTTTTAAATTGTATATTATTCCACGTTTTTCGTATGTGTCACAAAATTCATTTTTATGTATATGAAAATGTTTTTGTTGTGATTTTACATTGTTTTTTATAATAAAATTGGATATAATTCCGGCAATTATTGCTATAAAAGATATTGCAATAGATATTTTTACAGCTGCACTTGGTATAAGAGCAAACATAATAAAAGCTTCGTCGCCAAAAGTTGCTATCATTGATGCAACTAATGCTCCAAAACTAAGTATTCCGTGAGTGTACATTGAAACAACGGTGTATGTACCTAAACAACCGGGAATAATTCCTAAAAACGTGGCTAATATTATTTGTAGAAATTTATTTTTTTGTAAACTATCGCTCCAAACACCACGAGTTTTAATATTAAAAAACTCGATAACAAGCATCATTACAGTTACAAAAACTGTTATACTTATTGTATTTTTTAATATTTCAATCATTGTTTTAGGTTTTGTTTTAAAATATAAAACTTCAACAACACAAAGTTATTGAAGTTTTATAAATATATTGTATAAATTTATTAATTTAATTCGGTTGGTTTTGCTTTTACTTCTGTTGGTAAGTCGGCTGTTAATGAATTTAAAAACACAACTATATTTTTAACATCTTCGTCAGATATATCTTTGTTAAGCTCAGTTTTACCCATTATTTTAACAGCTTCAGCTAGGTCTGTTACACTTCCGTCGTGAAAATAAGGAAATGTTTTTTCTACATTTCTTAATGAGGGTACTTTAAAAATAAACATGTCAGCAGGATTTTTTGTTTCTGCATACCTTCCGGAATCAATAACGGCACTATTTGTTAAGTCCCAATAATTTCCAAATAATGCAAATTTTTGTAGCATATTTCCTCCAAGCAGACTCCCCGAATGGCAAGTAGTACAGCCATTGTCAATAAAACTTTTTAAGCCGGCTTGTTCTTGTTCGTTTAGAGCTGTTTCGTCGCCTGCTATATATTTATCGAATTTTGATGGAGTTAATAATGTACGTTCAAAAGCACCGATAGCCTTTTGCACATTTTTAAAACTTATTGCTTTTTCATCGTTCGGAAATGCTTCTTTAAACATATTTTTATACATTTCTACTTTAGAAAGGCGTTCAACAACAGCTTCTTCGTTAGGCATTTCCATTTCAACAGGATTTAAAACAGGGCCTCCTGCTTGTTCTTCTACATCTTTATTTCTGCCATCCCAAAATTGAGATATATGTAGTGCTGCATTTAATGTAGTAGGGGAGTTACGTGTTCCGTTTCCTCCGTTATTACCGGGTGATACCGGTAAATTATCAACACCGTAAGTGTCAAGATTATGACAAGTGTTACAGCTTTGTGTTTGGTCTTTTGATAAGCGGTTATCAAAATATAGTACTTTGCCTAATTTAACTTTCTCTGCCGTTACCTCGTTGTCCGGATTATTAGCATTGTCGGGTAAAATTTTGAAAAATGCTCTTGCTTTTTCGGCTATTTCATTTTTTACAGAAACCGTATCGGTATTTTCTGTGTTAGTACCAGTTTCGTCAGGTGTTGAGCAAGAAAAAGCTAATATTCCTGCACCAATAATAAATAATGTTTTTTTAATCATGATTATAATAAATTTAAAAGTTTATTTTTTCCCAAAATTATTAATTCTCTGTTTCCATTCTTTTGTTTGCGAAAGATAAGCAAAATTATCGGCAGCATAAAGTTTTTGGCTTTCAATATCGGTTGCTAACATTGAGTTAAGTGTTTTTTTTGTGTAAAACATTGCTTCGTTACTACCTTCTATTATTGTTTCTGCAATTTTATATGCTTCGTCAATAATACTATTTAAAGGAACAATTCTATTTACGAGACCTATTTCTTTTGCTTCTTTGGCATTCATCATTCTTCCTGTAAGTAAAATGTCTCTGCTATTTGCCATTCCTATAAGTTCTTTTAAATATAGAGTACATGTAACAGGTAAAATTGCACCTAATTTTATTGCAGGAAAGCCAACTTTTGCAGTGTCGGCAATAATTCTATAATCAGTAGCTGCCGCGTATCCCATTCCGCCACCTAAAGCAAAGCCATTTATTGCAGAAATAACAGGAGTGGGAAAATTAAATATTTTTTCAGATGTACCTTCTAATAATATTGCAAATTCGCGAGCGTCTTCAATCGATTTAAAATTTTGCAACTCTTTTAAATCTACTCCGGATGAAAAAGATTTTTCGCCTTCGCCTGTTATAATTAAAATTTTAATTTCTTTATTATTTTTTAATAAATTTAATGTGTCTGATAATTCATTTAATAATTCTCGGTTAAATGAATTGTGTACCTTTGGTCTGTTAAGGGATAGAAGACAAATACCTTTGTCGTTAATTTCGTATTTTATTGTGTTCATTTGGTGCTATTTTATCAATCAATATTAATTTGCAACTAAAATATATATTTATTTGTCTAATAATATATATCTTTATAAATATTTATTAACTTTTAAAAAAATGTAATTATGAGAAAATTCTTTACTTTAATTATTGTTTCAATTTTTGGGATAGGTTTTGTTAACGCACAAGCACCTATTTTAACAGGTCATGAAAGTTTTGAAACATGGGTACCTGCTGATGTGGGACAATTACCAGATTATTTTCAAGGAACAAATGCTATTATTGGAACGCCACCCTTGAGTCTTGATTTAGAAGCTGTAACGGAGGGGACTTCAAATTCGCAAGATGGAAATTCGCATGTTGTAATGACAGGGCAGGATATATCAGGTAGTTGTGTGCCAGGAGTAATAACTCAAGGTAGATTAACTTTTGATTTAGGTACGCAAACAGCAAGTATAACAGGTGGAGTGCCATATACAACTCGTTCTGCTCAAATGAAAGGTTTTTTTAAGTATAATCCTGCTAATGGAGATACAGGAGTTGTTGCAGCGTGGTTGTTAAAGGGGTCAACACCTGATACTATTGCTGTTGGCCATGTAGAATTTGTTGGCACTACTGATACTTGGACAGAATTTACAATTGATTTATTTTATTATTCAAATGATACACCTGACACAATGAACTTTTTATGTTCATCTTCAATTACAGGTAGTAATGCACAAGCAGGTTCTGTTTTAGAAATTGATAACGTATGGTTTGAAGGAACCGCTCCTACTTCTGTAAACAGTATTGTTGCAAATAACGATTTTGTTGTAAGTCCAAATCCTGCAACAGGATATTTTAATTTAAGAATGAGCAATGCACATAATACAACTGTAAAAGTTCATAATACTGTTGGGCAAGTTGTTATTACAAAAACATTTAATACATCGAGCATTAACGATCGTTTCGATATTTCTGATTTAAACAAAGGGATTTATTTTGTTGAGGTTGTTAATGATGGAAAATCTAAAATTAAAAAATTAGTTGTTAGATAATTAATTTTTTTATAGATGTAAAAAAAGCTTATTGAAAATTTATTCAATAAGCTTTTTTTTATTTGAGTTTTTCAACTTTATAAATCAGATTTAATTTTATCAATAATGAAGTTAAAAACTTCGTTGACTGATTCTTCAATTGTTTTATTTTCAGTTTTTATTACTAAGTCTGCATTTTGGGGTGCTTCAAATGGGGCATTAATACCTGTAAAATCTTTTATTTCGCCGGCTCTTGCTTTTTTGTATAAACCTTTTACATCGCGTTGTTCGCAAATTTCGAGAGGAGTGTCAATAAAAATTTCTATAAAATTGTTTTCTCCAATTATATCTTTTGCCTGTTTTCTTATGGCAATAGTAGGGCTTACAAAACTATTTATTGTTATAATACCACAATTTAAAAAAAGTTTTGAGACTTCGGCAATTCTACGAATGTTTTCTGTTCTATCTTCTGGCGAAAAACCAAGATTATTATTTATTCCTGTTCTAACATTATCGCCATCTAACACTTGTGTTAAAAAATCTTTTTTATGAAGTGCTTTTTCTAAACCAAGAGCTATTGTTGATTTGCCTGAGCCGGATAAACCTGTAAACCATAGAACTTTTGCTTTTTGGTTTAAAAATTGTTCTTTATCCTCCTTTGAAAGCATTCTTTCAAAAATAGGATGTATGTTGTTGTCTGTCATTAATCAAAAATTAAATTATAAGGTCGTTCAATAGCTTGAGCCAACTCGCCAACTCCAATATGTCGGCTTTTTCTAATGGTTTCGTTACCATCGAAATATACAACAATTGTAGGGATAGTAAAAACTCCACTTTGCGATGAAATTTCCGGTGTTAACGACATATCAACATAATAGAAAGGAATTTTTGGATAATTTTCTTTTAGCATTTCAATAATTTGGGGTTTTAAAACCTTACAAACATTACAAGTGTCGTTTGAAAAATACATTAAAACGCCTGTATTTTCTTTCAATATTGAGTTAAACTCATCTAAACTTTGAACTGTTTTGTACATATATAATTATTTTTGTGCAAAGATAGTAAATTGTTTAAATTGAATACTTGTGTCGCTAAATTTAATTGATAAGTTCTGTAATATATAAAATCTTAAAACCCGCCCGAATCAAGTAAAATAAGTGTACAAGTTACTAAAACTTCAATGCCTTTTTTACGAGCATCGTTAATAAAATCAGTATTTTCAGTCCCAGGATTAAAAATGATTCGCTTAGGGGCTAAACTGTATATGTATTCTATCCAATCTTCTTGATTTTGAGAACCAACATACATGGTTACTGTGTGTATATCAGTTAATTCAGGTCTGTTTGTAATTATTTTAATATTGTTTATACTTCCTTCTCTAATTCCTAAAGGAATAGCTTCGTGTCCGTATTTTGTTAGTTTACGAACTGCCATATTAGAGTACCTTGCTTCGTTAGGTGATGCTCCAATTACAACCGTTTTTTTCATATTTTTTATTTAAATTATTAGTTAAATAGAGTTTGAACTATAAATTTTGAATTCAAAGCGTGATAGAGATTAAACCCGCAGAACACTATTGTGTTTGAGGTTTTAGATTTCGAGTAACAACGCAAAAATCGGACTTTATAGACAGGCAACTAATTAATTTAGTCCAATAGCATAATACCCTTTAATACCATTAGGGTAAATACCTTCAATTAAAATTCCTCCATTATTAGAATCGTTATCTATAATTTTTTTAATATCATCGGCAGTATTAACAATTTTGCGGTTTACTGTAATTATAATAAATCCTGGTTTAACTCCTTCAATACGAAATTTACCTGCATCAACAGATTTTACTTTTACACCGTTTGATAAACCAAATTTCTTTTTTTCTATGCTCGATAATTCTTCAAATTTTGCACCTAGTGCATCAATATTAGTTGTCTTAATATATGATGTATCTCCATTTTTATTAGTTAATACTAAATCAAAATCTAACTCTTTATTATTTCTAATAACTGTAATTTTAACTTTTTGTCCGGGACGATATGCAATAAATATTTCTTGCATTTCATTTTTGTTTTTTATTGGCTTATCGTTAATCTTAGAAATTACATCGCCTACTTTTATTCCAGCCTTACCTGCGGCAAAATTTTCGTCAACATAAGCTACCCCAACACCATTATCAGAGTTTATACCAATACTTTTAGCTCTTGGGTCGTTAACGTCAATAGTTGCAATGCCCAGGTATGCACGTTGTACAGTACCGTATTCCATAAGGTCTTTCACTATTTTATCGACAATATTTATAGGGATAGCGAAAGAATATCCCATATATCCGCCATTTCTTGAATATATCATAGAGTTTATACCAACAAGTTCGCCTCTAGTGTTAACTAAAGCTCCACCGCTATTACCAGGGTTTACAGCGGCATCGGTTTGTATAAACGATTCAACCGAACGGTTGTTCATTCCTAAATTACGGGCTTTTGCACTTACAATTCCGGCAGTAACAGTTGATGTTAAGTTAAATGGGTTTCCAACAGCCAAAACCCAATCACCAATTTCAAGAAGGTCGGAGTTACCGTATTTTAAAAATGGCAATCCTTTTTCTTCAATTTTAAGTAATGCAATATCTGTTTCTGGATCGGTTCCAATTAGTTCAGCTGTGTACGATTTCTCATTATTTAAAACTACTTCAATATGACTGTTATTTTCAATAACATGGTTGTTTGTAACAATATATCCATCAGAGCTTATTATTACACCTGAACCAAAGCCATAAATTTGTTCGCCTTGCGGTTGTGGGCTAAAACCAAAAAATAAATCACGGAACGAAGTGTATGAATTTTCTTCGTATTTTTTAATGTGTACAACCGCATCAACCGAATTTTTGGCCGCTTGTTTTAAATCTACATCAATTGTTGGTAACGAAACTTTTTGAAAGTTAATATCGTTTTTAACCTGTGTTTTTTCAACCGGTAATTTTTCTTGTTTTACATCATTATAAAAAAAATGGTTATAAACAATTACTGAAAAAACTGAACTAACCATACTTATAAGTATTATTCCAAATATTTTTTTCATAGTTATAAAATTTTGTTTTTGTATTATTAACACAAAGATTAAACTTATTATTACATTTACAAAAAAAATTAAAAAAGTTTAACATGACTATTAATTTTTATAAATATCAAGGTACAGGTAACGATTTTATTATAATTGATAATAGAAATAAAAGCTTTGAAATTGATAATAATTTAATAAAAAAAATGTGTGACCGTCGTTTTGGCATTGGTGCTGATGGGTTAATGTTACTTGAAAACCATAATAATACAGATTTTAGAATGGTTTATTTTAATTCTGATGGTTATGAAGGAACTATGTGCGGTAATGGCGGACGTTGTATTGTGGCATTTGCAAATAAATTGGGAATTATAAAAAATAAAACAAAGTTTATTGCTGTTGATGGTGTTCATTATGCCGAAATTAATGATGGTTTAGTTTCGCTTAAAATGCTTGATTTAAAACAAATAGAGAGAATAAATGATGATTATTTTTTAAATACCGGTTCGCCTCATTATGTTAAGTTTGTTGATGAGTTTAATAAAATTAATGTTTATAACGAAGGTAAAAGAATTAGAAATAACGATACTTTTAAAGCCAAAGGGACGAATGTAAATTTCGCACAATTAACAGGAAATATTATAAAAGTAGGTACATACGAACGTGGAGTAGAGGACGAAACTCTGTCTTGTGGTACAGGTGTTACTGCTGTAGCTATTTGTGCATATATAGAATCTGATAAAAAAATAAATAATTTTGATATAGAAACAAAAGGTGGAAATTTGAATGTAAGTTTTGATAATAAAAATAATTTATTTGAAAATGTTTGGCTTACCGGGCCGGCTACTTTTGTTTTTAGTGGAGAATATGTAGATTAAATGAGTAATAATAAAAAAATATATTGGTTGGCGTCTTATCCTAAATCGGGTAATACTTGGTTTCGTGTTTTTTTTGCTAATTATATTAATAATAGCGATATACCTATATCGATAAACGAAATTTCTACAGGTTCAATTGCAAGTAGCAGAGTGCTTTTCGATAATATTAGTGCTTTAACTGCCACCGATTTAACTCAAGATGAGGTTGATTTGCTTCGTCCTGATATTTATAGAGAGCTTAATAGTGATATTGATGGATATGCTTATCATAAAGTGCACGATGCTTATACACTAAACACAAATAATGAGCCATTATTTCCTTCTGATGTATCGAAAGGAGTTGTGTATTTTATTAGAAATCCGTTTGATGTAGCAATTTCTTATGCAAATCATAGCTCTATAAGTATAGATAAATCTATTGAGCTTTTAAACAGTAATGAGCATAAATTATCTAAATCGGAAAAAAAGCTATCAAATCAAATACGGCAAAAGCTGTTAACATGGAGTAATCATGTAAATTCGTGGACAACACAAACCGACATACCTGTTTTAGTTTTGCGATACGAAGATATGCTCGAAAATACTTACGATGTATTTAAGCAAGCAGTTGAGTTTTTAAATTTAGATTTTGATGAAAATAAATTAAAAAAGGCAATCAAATTTAGTAGTTTTAAAGAACTTAAAAAACAAGAAAAAGAAGCAGGCTTTAAAGAAAAACCACTTAAAACAAAAAGTTTTTTTAAAACAGGTAAAGCAGGAACATGGAAAACAATTTTAACAAACGAACAAATTGAAAAAATAATAAATAACAACAAGCTTGTAATGAAAAAATACAATTATTTGTAAATTTGCAGGCACAAAAGTGGTAAAATATGGATATAAAAGATACTGACATTCTTACACGAAATATGGAAATTTTATCATCGGATATGGATGGCGAAACTGTTATGATGAGTGTTGAAAATAGTGAGTATTACAGTTTGAGTACTGTAGGTACTAAAATTTATGATATTCTTTCGAAAGATATGAGTTTTAAGAGTTTAATAGATGTTTTAACCAAAGAATATGATGTTGATAGAGCTGTATGTGAAAAAGATACAAAAGAGTTTTTAGAAGAATTGCTGAAAAAAAATATTATTAAAATTAAAGGATAATTATTTAGGTAATGAAAATATTTTTATCGGAGCAAGTAAAAGAAGCTGATGCTTATACAATTAAACACGAGCCTATTTCATCAATAAACTTAATGGAAAGGGCAGCAACATTATGCTATAATTTTATTAAAGAAAATTATTTTTCAAATTTATATCATATTTTTGTTGGTCCCGGTAATAATGGTGGCGATGGTTTAGTAATTGCTCGTTTATTAGCCGAAGCAGATAAAAAAGTTAATGTATATATATTAAAATTTACCGATAATTTTTCATCGGATTTTACCGAAAATCTTAAACGATTAAATTCGCAGAATAAAGCTAGCGTTAGGGAAATAAAAGATTTATACAAGTTTCCTGAGTTTAATGATGAGGAAATAATTATTGATGCAATATTTGGTTCAGGTTTATCTCGTCCTGTTCAAGGTTTTGTTGCAGAGGTAATAAATAAAATAAATGAGGCTAAAAATACAGTAATTGCAATTGATATTCCTTCGGGTTTATTTGGCGAAGATAATGCCGAAAATTTACCTAATAATATAATAAAAGCTGATATAACTCTAAGTTTTCAGTTTCCTAAATTATCTTTTTTACTTCCTGATAATCATAAGTATGTTGGGCGTTTTGAGTTGTTTGATATTGGTGTGCATAAAGATTATATTAGTAAAACACCATCGAAATATTATTTTACCGAACAAGCTGATATAAAAATACAAAAACGTGATAAATTTTCACATAAAGGAACTTTCGGACACGCATTGTTATTTGCAGGAAGTTATGGTAAAACAGGAGCTTTAGTTTTGGCATCAAAATCTTGTTTAAGAACAGGTGTTGGGTTATTAACTTCGTATATACCAAAAACATCATATAATATTTATCAAACATCAGTGCCTGAGGCAATGTGTTATACTTTTAATGATGAAACAGCATCGTTTACTACACCTGATTTATCCAGTTATTCGGCAATTGGAATAGGTCCGGGTATAGGAAAAGACAGGTTAAGTTTAGCAGTTTTAACCGATATTATTCAAAAAAATAAAGCAAAAGTGCCAATGGTTATTGATGCTGATGGCTTAAACCTTTTATCAGAAAATAAATATTTATTAAAAGAATTACCCGAAAATAGTATTTTAACTCCACATCCCGGTGAGTTTAAACGCTTAGTGAAAAATTACAATAACGATACAGAGAAATTAGAAAAATTAAAAAAAATTGCCCGTAAATATAAGTTGGTAATAGTTTTAAAAGGTGCTTATACTGTGGTTGCAACGCCTGATGGGCGATTGTATTTTAACACAACAGGAAATCCCGGAATGGCAACTGCAGGTAGTGGCGATGTTTTAACAGGAATAATATTATCTTTGCTGGCTCAAAAATATAATCAGCTACAAGCGGCTGTTTTTGGAACTTATATTCATGGTTTAGCAGCTGATTTGGCTGTTAATAATTTAGACGAAAATAGCTTAATTGCAACTGATATTATTAATTATTTGCCGAAGGCATTTAAAAAACTAAATCTTAAATAATGAAAATTACAAAATATATAATTTCTATTATAGTACTTGTTGTATTAGCCTCTTGTACATCAATAAAGCTTGAAAGATTATCATCTGAAAGCAAAATTAACAAGGCGGGTATAGTTTATACATTACCAAAAACAAAACTGAATATTATAGCAGAAGTTGTTAAAACAACTTATTACAAAGGTCCTTTTAGCGAATATGCTGATGAGTATTTAGGTTTCGATAATGTAATAAAAAGTAATTTTTCAGAGTATAAACTATCAAGTATTAATATTGTTCCTACAATTGAGAATGATAATGATTATACTTATTTATTAACTAATTATTCTAAAAATATTAAAAGTGTTTCTTATTTTGATGGTACTAATGTGTTAAGTGCTTTTAATACAGTGAGTACAGAGGGTGGTAAGGCTGATTTTGAGGTGAAAAAATTTAAAATAAACAAAAATTATATTCCTTTTAAAGATAGAACCGTGAAACCTTTAGTGGTTGAGAAATCAGACACAGTTTGGAAAACAATTTTAGTCGATAGTGTATTTAAACGAATTCCGAAAGTAAATACAGCAATTGCACCTCGTACAATTAAAGAACAAGCATACATGGCATCGCGTTTTATACTTAAAATTAGAAAACGTAGATTGCGTGTTTTAACAGCTATGGATGGTAAATTTCCTAATGGTAATGCATTAAAAAAGATTGTAAAAGAGTTAGATAGGTTAGAAAATACATATCTTAATTTATTTACCGGAAAAGTAATTTATGATACTGCAAAATATGTATTTGCATATACTCCCGATACAAGTTTAGTACAAAATAATTTATTTAATTTCGATTCGAAAAAAGGTGTCTCTGAAAACTCAAAATATAGTGTAAGTATTAATTTTATTGACGATAGTAAAAATGAGTATTTTCAAAAGATTAACTCTTTAGAAATTAAAAAGTGTAATTTAGTATATAAGACTGCAAAATTTATTAACGCAGAAATAAAACTAAATAATAGTATAATTTTTTCTAAAGAAATACCTGTTTATCAGGTAGGTTTGATAAATAATTTGCCATTAAAACAACTAAAAAATAAAATTGTTTTCGATAAAATTAGAGGAAACTACAATATACAAGAATGAAACAATTACATAAAATAATTGAGGTTAAAAAAAGTGTTTCCCAATTAAAAAACGAAAATAAAACTATTGGATTTGTGCCAACAATGGGAGCGTTGCACCAAGGACATTTATCGTTAATAAAAGAGTCGATAAAACATTGCGATATTACGCTTGTTAGTATTTTTGTAAATCCTACTCAGTTTAACGATAAAACTGATTTAGAGAAATATCCGAGAACTTTAGATGCTGATTTGCAACTACTGAAAGAAATAAATACCGATATAGTTTTTACTCCTGATGTAGATGAAATGTATCCGGAAGAAGATAATAGAAAGTTCGATTTTGGTTTTCTTGAAACGGTAATGGAGGGAGCCAACCGTCCGGGTCATTTTAACGGTGTGGCTCAAATTGTATCAAAACTGTTTGATATTGTAATGCCAACTTGTGCGTTTTTCGGAAAAAAAGATTTTCAGCAGGTTGCAATAATAAAAAGTTTGGTTAAAAAATATAATTACCCTATTAGAATTGTAGCTTGCCCAATAATGAGAGAAAACTCCGGTTTAGCAATGAGTTCTCGTAATGAGCGATTATCTGATAAAGATAGGATAGAGGCGGCTATAATTAATAAGGTGTTGAAAAATTCTGTAGAAAAATCAAAAACAAATACGGTTAGTGAAGTAAAAAAATATGTTGAAAACGAGTTTTTAAAAAATACTAAGCTTGATTTGGAATATTACGAAATTGTTGACGATTTAACTCTTGAAAGTATTAAAACATGGAACGATTCGGAACATATTACAGCCTGTATTGTTGCTCATATTGGCGGTGTTAGGTTAATTGATAATATGCAGTTTTAGGGGAGTTTAAAAATATTCATTTTGTTGTATGTAAAAACTAAATCTTTTTTTAAATTTTTAATATTAGTGTTTTGTAAATAATAATTTTCTGTTGCTATTAAATAATCAGGTTTGTTTTTTAAAGCAAGTTTTAGTTCAGAAACAGAAACATTGCTTGTGTCTTTTATAGTCCAACCTCTTTTGTTTATAAAATATAAACTTCCGTTTCTTGTTTCGTCTCCAATAACTATAAAAGTATTAGTATTGTTTATTTTTAATGAATCAATTTTTGATTTTATTCCATCAAATTTATTGTAAATATAATTGTCGTTATAAACTTGTTCGTATCTTCTATACGAGCGATATATTGCATATTTTACGCTTAAAATATTTAATATTAGTAACCATAAAATTATTATAATATTAATCCATTTATTTAATTTAAACTTTTTGAGTGTGTTAAACGAATTAACTATTAGAAATAAAAACACTGGAATAAATAATAGCACATAATAATCGTGATTTTGAAATTTTTCAAAAAATAATATTAAATAACTAATAGAGCCAATTATTAATATACTTGTAAATATTAAAATTAATTTATTCGATTTTTTTATAAAAATTAAACTCAGAACAACTAAAATATATATAGTGTGAAATGTAGTTGGGTAATAAAAATCGTTTTTCCAATAGTTGGAAAGTAAGTCTAATATTATATAAACTTTTTCTTTAGAAAGTTCCCAAATAGGAGTGGAGTGAGTTAAAAAATATGTATCGCCATATAAATTATTGTAATATATTGCATAATAATACCAGCTATATACAGCTGAAAAAGAAATAATAGATAAAATAAATAGTAACTTAATATTTACAAATATTTTTTTATCAGATAGTTTAATTCCAACTATTTCAATAACAAACAAAGCTATTATTGCAATAGGATATATCATATAAGTAGCTTTTAGCAAGCCGGCAAGAGTTAAAAATATAAAGCTGAATATTAATGATGTGTTTTTATGCTTATATGTGTAATTTGCAAAATGGTATAACCCAATTAAACTAAAGCCAAGCGATGCAGCATCGGGTAAAAAATTGTTTGCATAATACAACACAATACCTGACGACATAGTTAGAAAAGTAATTAAAAAGGAGTAAATCCAATCTTTTAAAAAAATATAAGAAAGTTTTGTTGTATAGTAAAATCCAGTAAAAACAATACTAATATTTATTAATCGTAGAAAAAATTCGTGTTCGCCAAATATAAAATATAATATTGCTGTTATATAATATAAAATAGGAAACTCGCAAGCAGCTTTACCGTCAATAGTAGTTAAGTTAAATGTTTGTGGCGAAAAAAAACGCATTCCGTTTTGGAAATAGTTTGATGCAAACGATAAGCTGTCGGTTTGTCGTATAAAGTGTATGCTTTGAGGTCTGAAAAATAGAATCTCTAAATAATTAGCAAAATAAGAAATAACAAGAACAATAGCTGTAAAAAGTAATATTCTATAAATCTCTTTATCAAGATATTTGCTAAGCATTACTCGTTATTTATTTCGTTCATAGAAATTGTTGCTGCTACAACTGAAATAATTGCAACAAATCCTGCAAGTGTTGTTCCACACCAAGGAATAAGTAATACTAATGAAAAAATTACACCATTACCAATAGCAATACCTTTGTGGTTTTTTATTAGTTTTACACTTTGTTTAATTGTTCGTCTGTTACGCTCGTTACTGTAATCTAAAAATGAAAAACCGTAAAAGTATGATGACACAAAAAATAAAATAAATGTAGAAATTAATGAGAAAAACCAGCCAATAAAAGGAATCATACTTAATATAAAGAATGCTAATATTATTAATATTTCAATAGCTAAGTTACGTAGAGCAAGTAAAATACCACGAACAATATCTCGCATAGTTTGTTCTGCAGAAAAAGGGTATTGCTTTCCGGTAAGAATTTTATCGGTTTTTTCAGATAAAATTGCCATTATTGGCGACATAATTATTAAAATTAAATAACCACCTATGTAAGCAAAAATAAAATAGAAAACTACTTTTAATATTAGCCATATAAAACCTGACGTAACGCCTTTTAAAACACTGCTACCCCAAAAACTTGCATCTTGCAAACCTGTAGAGCTAAATAAATATTGGTTTGAATAGTTAATAAGCCAATCAATAAGTTCAAGCCCACTCAATAAAAGCAGAATGTTAAACAATACCGGAAAAATAAAAAACCAAGCTAAACCTTTAGAAAATATTATATCTAAAGCTTTACCATAAGTTTTTATTCCTATACCTAAATCTTTCGATAAACTCATTTGGTAAAAGTATTAAAAAATAATGATTTTTTATGATTGTTCGTTTTCTTGTCCAATAAATTTATTTGACATTTATTTTGTGGATAAATTATTTTAATCTGTTTGGGTTTAATTCCCAGTCCCTTGGGACGTATAAAAGAATAGTATTCCAAAACGATACCTCGTACGCTTGCGGCGAGGAGATTCATTTGAAAATATAATGATTAAATTTTATGTTGTAAACTTACACTGACCTTGTTATACTGAGCAAAGCGAAGTATCTATTTGTCGCTATAGTACTTATCATATAAAATATTAAATAATATGCGATAAACATTTGTGTATGAATAATGCCGGTTAAGGCTTTTCATTACTGGGTTCTACATTTCGATTGACACCGTTCGCTCGATGCTCGTATTTAAGTTTTGTTTTTTATATAAACATCATAAATATTTATGAAATTAGGGGCTAAATATATGAATATCAATAAGCATAATAAACTAAATAAAACCAAAATAATAATTATTTATCTGATAATAATCTAATTTTATCACAAAAAATAAAGCAATAATCGTTTGTTATTAAAATAAAAAAAAATACTTTTGATGTAATTATTAATTATAAAATATAAATAAATGAAAATTAGATTAGTTTTATTATTTTTATGGTCAATTTCAGCAGTTTATGCTCAAAAAACTGATTATAAAACAGCAATTAAATCTTTGCAAGGAATTACTGCAAAAGATTATTCGGAATCGCCAACTATTTCAATACAAAATGAAGAAGTGGTTATTAATAAGCAGTGTATAGGAACAAAAATTAGTGAAACTTACACAAAAATTCTTAACGAGCAAGGAAAACAACAAACAAGTCAATTGTATTTTGGTTACGATTCTGATTACGATACGGTTGAGGTTGTATTAGTTGAAGTAATAAAAGCTGATGGTACTGTTAATAAGATAAATACCCAAGAGGTGCTTAAAAAAGTTAGTCAGAGTGCTTTTGGTGGTTTTTCAAATATTTATACCGAAACAGGTTGGATACTTACCGGAAATATTCCAAACCTTGAAGTTGGTGATATAGTTCACGAAATAAGTAAAGATATTACTCATAAAACGTATATGGAGAATAATTATTTCGACAGAATTAGTATTGAAAATTATTCTACAATATATAAAAGTTTTTATCAACTTACTACGCCTAAAGATTTAAAAATGAATGTAATTCATATTAATAAAAAGGAAGGCTTAGCTAAATTTGAAGAGAAAACAGAAGCTGATAAAAATATTTATACATGTACTTTCGATTATATTCCGCAAATTATTTACGAGCCGGGAATGGACGACAACGATTTTTTCTCGTATTATATAATGTTAACAACAGTTGATAGTTGGGAATATATTTCAAAATGGTATTATGGTTTGGTTAAAGACCATTTAAAAACTGATGAAGCCATAAAAAATAAAGTAGCAGAAATAATTAAAGATGCCAAAACAGACGAAGAAAAAATGTCTAAATTATTTTATTGGGTAGCTCAAAAAGTTCGTTATTTAGGGGTTGATAAAGAAAAAAATCGTCCCGGTTTAGAGCCACACGATGTTACATATACCTTTAAAACAAGAGGAGGTGTTTGTAGAGATAAAGCAGCTTTGCTTGTATCAATGTTACGTGAAGCAGGAGTTTCGAGCGATGTTATTTTAATTTCAGCAGGAATGCAACTAAACCATAAAGCACCTGTAATGCGGTTTAATCATGCAATTGCTATTGCTTACGACGAAAAAGGTGAGCCATTACATATTTTTGACCCAACAAATGAAACTTCTAAAGATTATTTACCTCAGTACGAAGAGGATAATACTTATCTTATAGCACGTGAAAAAGGAGCTGATTTAAAAATTATACCTGTTTCACCTGCAAGTAAAAATAACACAAATATAAATATTGGTTTAAAAATTGATGATAAAAATAATGCAAAAGGAAGTATAAAAATTGCTTATTCGGGCTTAGCTGATACATATATTCGTGGTAGTTTAATGCGTAAATCACCAAACAAACGAAAAGAAATGTTGCAAAATACGGTTTCTGCTATTCATCCATCAGCTGTAATTACCGATTTTTCAATATCAGACCCTGAAAATAAAGACGAAAATATTGTTATGGAGGCAAGTTTTGATATACCCGGTTATATAGATGCAGACGATAATCATGTGTTTGTACCATACGAAGCATCAAAACTTTCGCTTTCGTTTATTTATAATTGGGAAATGCAAGTATTTAACTTATCTGAAAGAAATTATCCGTTTAAAATTGATAATACATTTAGTGTTGATATTAACGAAAAAGTGAATTTTGCAAAACCTGTTTCGCAAGTATCAGTACCTAAAACAATTGATTTAGATTATAAAGGATTTAAACTAATAGGAACAAGTAATTTATCTGATGATAAAAAAGAGCTTAATGCAAAAATATCATTTAGCTCAAGCCGAATTCACTTTAAAAAAGAAGAATATAAAGATTTAAAAAATAAACTTTCGCAGTTAGAACAGCTCGAAAAACTTTATATTATTGGAGAAACACCAAAAACAATTAATTTAAAAAATAAAGAAAAATAGAAAATGAAAAAGATAATATTTATTATAATAAGTTTTGTTGTAATAGGAGCTTTTGCTCAAGATTACAAAACTCTGATAAAAAATGTACCGGGAGCCGATAAATATCCTGATGCTTCGGCAATAAATGTATTTACAAAAGTAGATGTAGAAGTAAGTAAAGACGGGACATCGAAAAAACATGTGTATTATGTTAAGAAAATTTTAACTTACAAAGGAAAAAGTAAATATTCTGATGTTAAAATTGATTATGATGCAAAAATTGAGTCGGTTGAGTTAGGCGAATGTTTTTCGGTTCGTGATGGCAAAAAAATAGAAATACCAAAAGAAGCAATTCACGATAATGGCACTTTTTTAACAATGTATTCGCCCGAGTATATTAATCAACGTCAGAAAGTTGTGAATTTTCCGGCAATAGAACCAAACGATTTTATAGTAGTTGATTACGTTATTACTCGTAAACCAAACGATTATTTCTCAGGTGTAGAACATATGCAAGAAGAAAATCCATACTTAAAGAAAATTTTCTCAATTACCGCACTAGACAAAAGTACTAAGTTAAGTTATAAAGCTGCAGATGGGGTAAAAGAAAGTTCAACAACAAAAGATGGGAAAATTACAACTACTTGGACTGTTGAAAATATGCCCGCCATTAAAGATGAGAAAAATAAGCCTAGTTTTTTAATTATAGGTAAACCTGTGTTTTATTCAGCAATGGCTAATTGGAAACAAGCCGCCGATGTGTATTTTAAGCAATTTACATCGGTTAATTATAATACTAAAGAAGTTGCCGCATTGGTTAAAGATTTTGCAAATTCTAAAATGACTAACGAACTTAAACTTAAAAAAATATATGCTTATATTCAAGATAATTTTGAGTTTAAATACGCGTTAAATGATGATGGTTATGTGCCTGAAAATGCATCGAAAGTATTAAATCAAAAATTTGGAGGTGCAAAAGAATTAACAGCATTGTTTATAGCAATGGCAAAGGCAGCAAATGTTATTGTTGAACCTGTTTTGCCAATTTGGGGTAGAGATATTCCTGAGTTTAAGCAAATTACTTGTTCGAGGGCTGTTGGCAGTGTTTACGCTTATTATAATGGAACTCTCATTGGATTTAATACGCAGTATATGCCATACGGTACAACTTGGATAGAAAAATCTAATTTAATTAAAAATGATGGAACGGGTAAATTAATAGATTATAATTTTGATGTAAAGCCATTGGTAAACAGAGGTGTAACTGTTAAATTTAATAAAGATTTTACTGCTGATGCTAGTTTTACTAAAATCTTAAAAGGAAAAGAAGATTATGTGTTACGTAGAAGTTTTAAAAACGAAACAGAAAAGAAACGTAAAATATGGTTTACAAGTGATATTTCTGACAAAAGTATAAATGTAGTAGGGGAGCCTGAGTTTAAGAATATTGGAAATTATTCAAATAATTTGGAAATTAGTTTTAATGCTAAAATAAATAATTTTTACAATACTCAAGATAATTATATTTATTTAAAATTACCTGAACCTGAAGATATAGATATTGATTTAACAGGAAGTAGTAGAGAAAACCCTTATCAAGTAAGGAGTGCAATAAGTTTTATCGAAAAATATACTTTTGAAAATGTTCCTGCCGGATTTAAAGTTATTAAACCTAAAAATCCGATTGTAAAAACTTATAAAGAAGGTGATGTAACTATGAGTTTTAAAATTAGTTCATTAACAGAAGGCAACAATATAATTGTTGTGAGAGAAGTTTTTATTCCTAAAACAATTGTTTCAAAAGAAAATTATCCAAAATTTGCTAAGTTTATAGGTGAAGCTAAAAAGCCTTTAAATAATATGGTGTTTCTTTCAAAATAATTAATAATAACTGTTATTAAAGTCAGTGGTTCACTTATAGTGAGGTTCTGGCTTTTTTTATTTTATATCTACTGTAAATTTAAACCCATCTTCAACAGCATAAACATTTTCGAAAATTTCTTTAGCTTCGGCAATATGTTTTTTTGTAAAATTGTAACGTGAAGAGTAATGTCCTAAAAGCAATGTCTTTACATTAGCTTGTTTTGCTACAGTAGCCGCATCTTTAGCTGTTGAGTGCATAGTTTCCTTTGCACGTGTTTTCATATCTTCTAAAAATGTTGCTTCGTGATACAATAAATCAACATTTTTTACATATTCGGCAGTTTTGGGGCTGTATTGTGTATCCGAACAAAAAGCATAGCTTCTTGGTCGTTTTTTTTCTTTTGTAAACTCTCTATTTGGTATTATTTTACTATCTTTAGTTATAAAGTCATTCCCTTCTTTAATAGCTTTTCTTAAGGCTATTGGTACATTATAAAATTCTAATTTGTCTTTACGTAAAGTTGGTAATTGTTGCTTTTCTTTAAATAAAAAACCTGTTGTTGTTAATTTATGTTTTAGCGGAAAAGCTTCTACCGTAACTATTTTATTTTCAAAAATTAATTTTTTATCTTTTGTATCGGTATAGTGGTAAATTATTTCGTAGTTTAAGTGTCTTTCAATAGAATTTAAAAACATTGAAAGAATATTTTCGAAACTTGAATGACAGTATATATGTAAGCTTTTTTTTCGTCCAAGAAGATTAAAAGTAGATATTAACCCGGGTAAACCGTAAATATGGTCGCCATGTAAGTGGCTAATAAATATATGGTTAATTTTTGAAAATTTAATCTTATAGCGTCTCAGCTGAATTTGAGTACCTTCGCCACAATCAATTAAAAAAAGCTGTTCAGAAATATTTAGTATTTGAGCTGTTGAAAACCTATTTACCTTTGGTAATGCAGAATTACTTCCAAGAATAGTTAACTCAAATTTCATAAATTAATCAATAATTTCTTCTGCTTCTTTTACCGAATTTGTTATGTTTAAAACTGTATCTAATTGCGAAATGTTAATAAGGCGTTCAACAGGTTCTTGCAAGCCGGTTAATACAAACTTACCTTCTGCATTTTTACATAATCTATTTGCTACTAAAATAGCACTTAACCCTGATGAATCACAGTATCTACAGTTTGACAAATCTATAATAATATTTTTTTCGCCATTCCCTGAAACTAAAACAAGCTCAGATTTTAAAGTAGGTGCAATTTTGGTATCAAGTTTTTCTGTAGTGATACTTATTAATGTATGATTTCCTTTTTTATCAATATTAAAATCCATTCTCAGTATTTTTATTTTACTTCGGAAAAATACAAAAAATATTATTAAAATTCTATGTTTAGCCTAATTTTATTTATTAGCCAAGCTATTCTGCATTTGAATTGCAGTATTTATTTATTAATTTATAAGATTCTTCAATACCTAATTCTCCTGATTTACTGAAATCTGCACAAGCATTTTTCGTTTCTTTAAGAATAATATAATTTTTCCCTCTGTTGTAGTATGCATAGGCAAAATCTTTATCTAGCTCAATACATTTTGTATAATAATGTGTTGATGTATAATACTCGCCTTTTTTATTATAAATATTTCCTAAGTTGAAATTTACAATAGGGTTGTTTTTGTTAAGTGTGCTGTAGTTTTCTATTATATTATTAAAATTTGTTGTGGTTTTATTATCAGTTGTTTCATATTTGTTATCAACTCCATTTATATTTATAATGCTATTTGTTTTGGTAATATTATTGTCTAGAGTAGTTAGCTTTTCTTGTAAAACTGCAAAAGTTAATTTTGCAGGAAAAAAATCGGTGTTTTTAAACTTAAGTAAATTTGTTTTAGCTGATTGATAGTTTTTTAGTTCAATATTTATAATGCTTTTTAAAAAGCTGATATGGTTTTTGGTGTCATCGGTAGTATTGTTTAAATATTCATATATAATAATTTGTTCTTCTTTGGTTAATTGAGAGTTGTTTTCTGTTAGTATAATTTTGTAATCTTTTGGTAAAAACTTATTTAGATTATCAGTATCGTTTAACGAATACTTTTTTAGAAATTCTGTTTGTTCAAAGTCTTTTTTTACAATTTTGTATTCAATATTTTTAAATGAGTTTTTTATTTTTTTTACACCAAAGTTTAAGTTGAAATTATCGTTAAACGATATAATTTTATTCAGTTTTGTTGTGTCAATAATTGATTTGTCGCTATTTAGTTTATTTGCAATGTACATATCTTTATAAGCACCTTTTTTGTCGCCGGTATTTTCTTTTGCTATACTTCTTAGTTTATATGCTTGCGAAAATTCAGGATAAATTTCTATTGCTTTATCCATTTCTTTAAGTAAATTTTTATAATTTTTTTGATTGTAGAATATGGTTCCTTTATTGTAATATGCAAGTAAATTATTGGGTTCTAATTCATTAACTTTTGTGTAATCATCAATAGCGTCATTATATAAACCAATTTCGGTTTTAATTATGGCTCTGTTGTAATATGCAAGTGTATTTTCCGGATTTAGTTTAATTACTTTGTCATAATCTTTTATAGTACCATCAAAATCAGGTATTTTATACCTAATATTTGCTCTCCAATAATAATATATAGATTTCTTTTTATCTAATTTAATTGCATAGTCTATTTGTGTTAACGCACTGTCTAACTTTTCTTTATCCAGATAGACAATTGCTTTTCGTGCATAAGCATCGGCAAAAAACACATTTAGTTTAATTGCTTTATCCAAATTGTTTAAAGCTTTGTTATATTTTTTTTCAATTAAATATGCTACACCTATGTTTAAATATATTTCGGGTAGCTGATTGTTTAGTTCTTCAGCTTTCTTAAAATTTATAATTGCATTTCCGGTTTCTTGCATTTGTAGGTATATAATGCCTTTTGTTAAGTATATTGATGCATTATACGGCGATAATTCAATAGCTTTATTAATGCTGTTTATTGCAGAGTTGTAATCTTGTTGATTACTTTTTACTATGCTTAAATATTGGTATGCTGATGTATAATACGGATTCATAGAAATAGTTTTAGATAAATCTGATTCGGCTCCAAGCATATCGTTAAGTTGGTATTTAATAACTCCTCTATAAAAATAAGGCTCAACAAGTTCGGGCTTTATATTTATTATTGAGTTTAAAATTTGTAAGGCTTTGGGGTAGTTCTGGTTGTAAATATTTAACCTAGCTTTAATTATTAGGTTTTTTGTATCTAATTGTGAAAAAGATACAATATAAATAAATGTGAATATGATTATTAAAATTCGTCTCATAAAAAAAATCTAAACAAAAGTAATATTTGTTTAGATTTTTAACTTAACTAATACTTATTTTATTAATTTTTAACAAAACGTTTAGTAGTATATTTACCTGATGAATCTACAGCTTTTACAAAATAAAAACCTTCAACTAAATTTTTTGTATTATAAGAAATAGTACTGTTTGATACATCGAAAGTTTTTAATAGAACACCAGAAGAATTGTATATGAAAATCTTACTAAAGTTTTTAGCATTAATATTAAGGGTATTGTGCGTTGGGTTAGGGTATAAATCTATTTTGTTTGTTATGGTTTTTTCGTTTATAGATGTAAGTTCTCCGTATAATTCTGATTCCCAAACTCCTCTACCGTACGATGCAACTCTAACTTTGTTGATGCTGTTTAAAATTTGAATGTCTGTAATTTTTACATTTGGTAAGTTTTTTGAAAATTGAATCCATTCATCTAAGTTGTCGTTAGTGTATAAAACACCTAATTCCATTCCTAAATATATTCCATTTTCTTCGTTATTTTCCAAAGCTATACAATTTACAGCAAGCGGAGGTAACCCATTTGTTATTTCTTGGTAGCTCTCGCAAGCATCAGTAGATTTGTAAACTCTAGGAGATGAACCCAGAGAAAGGCTTAAATATACAACTTCAGGATTATCGGTTGATACTTCTATGTCAGTTATATCTCCACCATTTGGCATATATACTTGTTCCCAATTATCTCCTCCATCATTAGTTTTTATTAGTAAATCTTCTTTTGCAGCGTATATGTAATTACTATTAGATGGTGCTATTGCCATTACCGTAAAGTTTTCTGAGTTAAGATTGGTTACGGCTGACCAAGTTATACCGCTATTTGTGGTTTTGTAAATATTTTTACAGCCTACGTACATTATTCCGTTGTTTGAGTGCGATAATACATAAGGTGTAAGCCATTCACCGGTTTCGTTATAATCGTCAGGAGAGAATATTTGTTGCATGTTATTGCCATAATTATTAGACCTGAAAATATTTCCGTATTGGTATGAAACATAACATGTTGATGGTGTTGTGTAATCAATAATTGTAGCCATTCCATCTGCTCCCATAACATGCTTCCAAGAGTTATTATCTAAAATATTTGAACCATTATCTTGTGCACCCATAGAAATAATTCCTGTATTTATTTCAGAGTTACTAAAATTATATATTTGCGATATATTTAAACCTGAGCTTATATTACTCCATTCATCATCTTCACTTTTAACAAATGCACCTCCGTCAGAGCCACAATATAATTTGTTATTGTAAAAATCAAGCGAATGAATATCGGCATGCGAGTAGCTGCTTGGAGAACTGTAAAACCAATGACTTGATATTTCCCAATCACTACCTCCGTTGGTCGATTTCCATACATTAACACCTCCTGTGTATATTTCTAACGGATTTGTAGGCGAAACAGCAATTGCAAGGTCGTACCATGCTTGTGTTTTGTCATCATCGCCAAACATATCATATCCTAATAAATTTATATCATCTAAACCAACTTTTTTAACAAAACTGTTTGCTCCGTTTGTTGATTGAAAAACGCCTTCGAAATTGCTATTTGTACCTGCAATAAGTAGGTATATATATGAGCTGTCGGCAGGAGTTACGTCCATTACAATTCTAGTTGTTGATACTGGTAAGCCTTGCTCTATTTCAATAAAATTATCACCACCATTATACGATTTGTAAAAATGTTGTGCATCGGTTGCATAAACAGTATTACTATTTAAAGGATTGAATTTTATCTGTTTAAAATTTCCATATTCAATTATATTTTCCCAATCAATACCTGCATTGGTACTGCGAAATAAACCGTTAGATGTACCAGCATAAATAATTTCAGGATTTTCAGGATTAATGGCTAGACAGTTGATAATATAAGAATAATTTGGATCATCATTATATAAACCTGTTGGTTGCCATGTAGCTCCGGCATCAGTCGATTTTAGTACTCCAATACCGTAAGTGTCAAAACCATCTCTATCGCCTGTACCTAAATATAAAATATTAGAATTTTGAGGGTTTACAACAATATCTGATGTTCCTAAAATAGTCATATCATCAGTTGTTGTATTCCATGTTTGACCAGCATCAATTGATTTCCAAACACCGCCGGAGGCTGCACAAGCATATATTATATTACTGTTATTTGGGTCAACAGTTATGGCATTAATTCTTCCGTTACCGGGATTGTAACCTGAGTTTCCGTTTGTCCAAGAAAAAGGTCCTAAAGGAGCCCAGTTTCCTATATTGTTTAGCGATTTAGTTTGTTTATAGTTGTTAATAATAGTGTTTTTCGAAATAACTTTATTATCTTTATCAAGTAAAAATTTGTTTTTCCACTTCCACCTTTCGTAGTGTTTAATCCATTTATCGTTTATGTTTGTGTTATAGTTTTCTTCAATAAACTTGAAAGAGCTATTTCTATTTTCTTGAAGATAATTAACCCAATTTTTATTTTGTCCGTTAATATTAACTGTAAAAACTGTTATTATTAAAATTACAATAATTTTTATATTCATATGTGTATAGTACTTTATATTTGTTGTTATGACTGTGCAAAGTTATATTATGTTGCATACAATTTGTTTATTATTGATAAAAAAAAATAATAATTACAAAAAAACTATTTTGACAACAAAAAAAGTATTATTTTCGAAAAAAAAACATTGTAATGATGCGTTTATCTTTAAGAACAAAATTGTTATTGTATATTATTTTTGCTACGGTATTAATATTTGGACCGGCAATAGGATATTTAGGTGTAGTAAATAAAAACGATTATTACAATATTGGTAAGAAAGATATTGATTCTGAGGCAAAAAGATACAGTATTGAAATTGAAAAGAAAATAGATAGTTATTTTTCAGTTATCAGAACACTTGCAAGTGTAAATAACACAATGGCTGAATATAGTAATTATAAGAAACAAGAATTAATATTAAATAATTATAAAAAAGTACTTGAAAATAATAAAAAAATTGATGGAGTATGGGATAGTTGGGAGTTTACCAGAACAAATGTTGATAGTGTAAAAGAAAAAAAACGTCGTTCATTTTCAGCTGAGCGTGTAGGTTCACGAATTATTACAAGAGTTGAAATAAAAGACTTAACAAAAGGCTATTTAGATATTATAGAACAAAACAACGACGAAGCTGTTTTAGAACCTTATTTATACTCATTTACAGGAAGAGAGCAGGATAAATGTTTAGTTACAAGTTTATCTGTTAAAATGTATAACAATAATAAAAAAATAGGCGTTGTAGGTATCGATATAAAACTAAGTAATATTCAAAACTTGATTAAAAGTATTGAATTGGCAGGTAACGATGGTGTTGTTGAACTTTTATCGGCGAAAGCAAAATATTTAAGTAGCAAAAATGAAAAGTTAATAGGGAAGAATTATAATATTAACGATTCAATTTTTAATATATTAAAAAAACGTAGTAATTATTCGCAAATAATTAACGAAGACGGCGAAGATATTTATAAAACATATTCAAAAATACAAATTGGAAACACCGACGATTTCTGGATATTAGTTTTTAATGTTCCTAAAACCAAACTTCAAGAAAAAGCAGTTGAAAATATAAGACTTACATTTATTATAGGAATAATAGGGCTTTTACTTCTCGGGGCTATTATTATTTTTATAACAATACCAATTACAGCACCAATTTTTGCTATAACAAAACGTCTTAAAATAATGGCAAGAGGCGAGCTAAATAAGGTTGAAAGTGTAGAAACAAACAGAAAAGACGAGCTTGGTCAAATGACAGAAGCAATGAATTTGGTTGGCGATAGTTTAAGGGAAAAAACAAAATTTGCCGAACAAATAGGAAGCGGACAGTTAGATACAGATATAAAATTATTGAGTGAAAACGATACTCTTGGTCAGGCGTTGGTAAATATGCGTGATAATTTAAAAGAGGCGAAAAAATTAGAAGAAGAATATAAATTAGAAGATAAGAAACGACAATGGGCAAATAAAGCTTATGCATTTTTTGCTGAGCTATTGCGTAAAAATAATGAAAATCTTGAAAAATTAAGTGACGAAATAATAAAGAATGTTGTAAAATATTTAGAAGCAAATCAGGGTGGTATATTTTTACAAGATAAGAATGAAGAAAAATTCTTAAATCTTGTAGCAGCTTATGCTTATGATAGAAAAAAATATTTAGAATCGAAAATTGAAAAAGGAGAAGGGCTTGTAGGTACATGTTATATTGAGGCACAAAGTATTTATTTAACCGATATACCTGATAATTATGTAAATATTACTTCAGGCTTAGGCGATGCTAATCCAACATCATTATTGCTAGTGCCTTTAAAAAATGAAGAAGAAGTTATTGGCGTAATGGAAATTGCTTCGTTTAAAGAATTTGAAAAGTACCATATAGAGTTTATAGAGAAACTTGCAAGTACCATAGCTGCAACTGTTCTCACTGTTGAAAATAATGAAAGAACAAAACTTTTGTTAGAACAAACAAATCAACAGGCAGAAGAAATGCGTTCGCAAGAAGAAGAAATGCGACAAAATATGGAAGAACTTATTGCTACTCAGGAAGAAAGTGAGAGGAAGTCGGCTGAAGCAAGAGAGCTGTTTACTGCGTTAAATGCAGCAAATTATGTTATTGAGTGTTCTATTGAAGGTGGTATAGTATTTATTAGCAATTCGTATTCTCAATATTTAAATATTGATTCAAATATAATTATAGGCAAACAATATATGAGCTTATTAAATATTGATAGTACTAAAGAAATAGAATTTTTAGAATTATGGAATAGAGTTGCGAGTGGAACTGTCGAAAAAATAGTTTCTACAATTAAAGTTAATGCAAAAGAATTTAAAATGTATCAAACTTTTATGCCTATAGTAAACGATGACGAAAAGCTTGAAAAAATAATAATAGTAGCAAACGAATTAAATAAATTTAAAGAACTATAAAATGAACTTTCCTAAATTTTTATTAGCAGATAATTCACAGGATAATCCTGATAGAATTTATATTGTACATACTCAAGACCCAATGTTTATTGTAGGTTTCGATATTGAAGATTTTAATAACGAACAAAATATAATGTGGATGAATAGCAAGCCGGATTCGGAAGATGAAATAGCCGATTTACTTGTGTCTGCCGAAGAGTTTTTAATTAGTGAATTAGATAATCAGGAAGATATTTTTGAAGATTAACAAAAACTATAAAGAAATGATGGTGAAAAAAATTGCTTCGTATGTCTTAATTGCAGTAGTATTAGTTGTAACCCTAATTTCGTTACTTGCTGTATGGGATATTATTGATGTTGAAAATGTAATGAGAAAAGTGTTAACTTCTATGTTTATTTTGTTTATTGCAGCAGTAGTAACATTGTTTATTTTTGCAGTAATAATAAAAGATGGTAACACTAACAATAACAAAATAAGTTAGGTGTAAATTACATCGCCAAATCCTGCTTGGTATTTTTGTGTATTATCAAACAGTTGTTTAAGTTGTTTTGAATAAGTATAATACTGAGCTGTATTTTTTTTATATAGATACTTTAGTTTGGTTAATTCGGTATTTAAAATAGTGTCGAAACTTAAAAAAGTTTTGGCATTATTTTTTTGTAAGAAAATGTATAATTCCTTTGCAATTTCTTTTGTGTATTTGTTATTAAAATACGAATAGTAAAGTTTAAAATTATTATTTCGGTTTACAATATATAAAACGCCAATTACTTTCTTATTTGCACTTAATTTTAATATGTAGTTTTCAAAAACATTGGTGTGTAAACTAAAAAAATACTTATTATTTTCAGTTTTAAATGAATTGTTGGTTACAAGCCATTTATAATTTATTGCGTGATTAATATTTTTTACACTATCGTTAATAAATTCTGTTTTTTCATTATTTATAAATAACTCGCAATCGGTATCAATTCTTTCCAATATTTCTAAACTTAAACTACTGTTATATTCTCGTTTATTTTTTATCGATAAAATTGAATTTATAGAAATATCAGTAAAATTAAATAAAGGTTTTAAAGTTTTTAACTGAGGTTTTTTTGAAATTAATATTTCTGATAAAACAGATTTAATAAAAAATTTTTCACCCTCTAATGTTTTAATCTCTGAAAAATTTTTAGTTGAGTCAATAATTTGTTTAGTGTGTGGTGTTAAATGGTTAAGCATTAGCTTATTTCCGTATAAACTTAATGCTTTGTAAAATACAATTGAAGCAGCACGTTTATCAATATTGTTATTTGCACGCCATCCTGAATTCCAATAAAATTTTTCGCCATTTACTGAATAATCAGGTAAAATTCCAAAATATGCAGCAAGTTTGTTATCCTTAAAATAAGCTATTAACAGAATATCTTTATCATCAATATTCGGGTTGTTTATAAACGAGTTTATACGTGGTGTTGTAATTGGTATTTCGCCATTAAAACTGGATAATACATCAGGGGATAGTTCTTGTAATTGTTTTTTGTTATATGTCCTGATGTCTTTCATTAGTTTATTTTAGCTTTTTATATAAACTGTTATAGATGTCATTTACACTCTCAATCTCAATAAGTTCGTCGAAATCAAAACTAATATCAAATTCTTTTTCAATTTTATCAATAATAAGAACATGAAATAAAGATGTCCATTTATTAATTGTTTCAGGCGAATCTGTTTCTTTAATTGCTTTAGTATCAATTTTAAGAACATCAGCCACTATACTGTTAACTTTGTTTTTTAGTTCTGTTTTATCCATAAATTAATTTTTTTCAAAAGTATTAATTAAATTTATACTTTTAATGAAATTTTTAAATGCAAAAATATTAAATGAAAATATTTAAAAATACCGCTCACTCTAAATTAGTAGTAAATGCTATTCTATTTGTTATAGTAGCGTTTATTATTACAATATTTTATCCTTTTAAAGGTGAATTTAAATATGAATTTAGAAAAGGAATGCCGTGGTTACACAACGATTTAGTTGCTCCGTTTGATTTTTCAATTCATAAATCGGCAAATCAGATAGAGCAAGAAATTGATAGTTTAAAAAAATCGGTTAATCCATATTATAGACTTGATACAGCCATTTCGTCATACGTGTATAACGAAACAAAACTTATTTTAAATAATATAAAATCGGATAGTTTAATAAGCTGGAAGCGAAATGTTTTAAAAGATATAAAGAAAATATATAAAAAAGGGGTTTTTGAAGACAATATCGATGATGTAGAAAAAAAATATATAACACTAATTAGAGGGAAATTTATTGAAGATTTTGCTGCTACTGATGCAAAAAAAACAAAGGATATAATATTGCAATTAGAAACAAAATATGGCGATAATATTCAACTAATAGAAGATGTGTTAAAACCAAATGTATTGTATGATGAAACTACAACTCAGAAAGTTATAGATAATGTTAAAGCATATGTATCGGAAACTTACGGTTATATTAAAAAAGGTGAAAAAATAATTTATAAAGGAGGTATTGTAAACGAACATTTATATACGGTATTAAGTTCGTTAAAACTTGAATTTGAACAGCAAACATTTAAAGAAACTAGCGTTTTATTAATACTTGCAGGACGGTTTTTAATAGTGTTATTGCTATTGTGGTTCTTGTATTTGTTTATACTTTCGTATAGAAAAGAGCTTTTCATAAATACAAAAAATATATTATTCTTATTATTGCTAATAATGTTGTTTGTAGCCTCATCTCGTTTAGTAATAGGATTAGAGAAGCTAAGCATATATATAATACCATTTGCTGTAATTCCTGTAATAGTACGTACTTTTTTTGATGGTAGATTAGGGCTTTTTGTATCAATAATTACAATATTGTTAATAGCAGGAATGGTACCAAACTCTTACGAGTTTGTTTTTATTCAAATTTCAGCATCAATGACTGCAATTTTTACTCTGCAGAATATTAACGAACGAGGGAAATTATTTACAACCGCAGCGTTTGTTGTAGTTACTTATTCGGTTATTTATTTTTCTTCTACGTTTATGCAAGTAGGAAATTTAACAAGCATAAATAATAATAACTTTATATGGTTTGTTGGCAGTGGCTTATTGTTATTGTCATCTTATCCGTTAATTTATGTTTTTGAGCGAATGTTTGGTTTCCTTTCAGATGTTACTCTAATGGAACTTGCTGATACTAATCAGCCGCTTTTACGTAGTCTTGCAGAAAAATCGCCGGGTACATTTCAACATAGCATTCAAGTTGCAAATATTGCAGAGGAAATAACTCGTAAACTAAATGGTAATCCTCTTCTTGCACGAACAGGTGCTTTATATCACGATATTGGAAAAAGTTTAAACCCTCAGTATTTTATCGAAAATCAGAATCAAGGAATTAATCCGCATGATAGCATTGAGTTTGATAAAAGTGCTGAAATAATTATTTCGCATGTTGAGGAGGGTGTGAAATTAGCAAAGCAATTTAATTTGCCTTCGCAAATAATAGATTTTATAAAAATGCATCATGGAGTAGGGAAGGTGCAATATTTTTACCGTTCGTTTATAAATAAATATCCTGATGTAATGCCCGTTGAAAGTAAGTTTACATATCCGGGTCCTCGTCCAAATACTAAAGAAACTGCTATTGTAATGGTTTCCGATTCTGTGGAAGCAGCATCGCGAAGCTTAAAAGTTGTTACAACTCAGGCAATTTCTAAGTTGGTTGATGGTATAATTGATAGCATTATTAATGATGGGCAATTTATGTACACAAACCTAACTTTTAACGATATTACTCTTATTCGGAAACTTTTAAAAGCTAAGTTAAATAGTATTTATCATGGTAGAATTGAGTATCCTGAGTAGTTTAGTTGGTTATATTAACAACAGTTTCCTTATTACAATCATCTAATTTAACAAAATCGAACCTAGCAAGTTTTTGAACACGAATCATACTATTTAATGCATTAACATACTCAATGCCTTTTGTTGAGTAGCGAGTTAAATATGGAGTTAATTTTTTACCTGTAATTTTATCGCCTTCGTTTCTTATATTTCTACGTTCTAAACGTAAAAGACGATAAGCACGAGTTGAATTTATATTGTGCATATAAGCTTCAATCGATTGTAAAACAGTGTTAAAAGCTTTCAATTTAATTTTTGAATATTTCGATTGTATAAATTTACCTGTGTCGTTTTTACTTACGTGATGTCCAAAAAGAGCATTGCCCTCTTTTGCGTATCGCGATGTTCCCCAGCCACTTTCTGTAATTGCTTGTGCTATTGCCAAACTTGGAGGTACAATATCTATACGTTGCAGTAGTTCTTCTATATTTGCAGTATCGCCACTGTATTTTTGTGCCATTTCCAGAATAAACTTATTTTTTGTATTAGCTTTATTTATCAGATGTATTAGTTTTTCTCGTTCATTTACAATTTTATTATTGGCTTTTAATATATTGCTTAATAATATTCTAATAAATAAGCTTTTGCGTAGTTTAATTTTTTGTAGTTTTAAATCTTTAGGTGTGTTTTCTACAAATACGCAAGGAACTAGTGAGTCGGTAAAAATACTATCAATAGTGTAGTTTAATTTGGTTAAAACAGAGTCTAACTCTGTACAATTTTTAACAGTTATTTTAACAGGTTTTTTATTAGATAAATCGTAAATATCTTTAATAATAAACAAAATTGCTATGCCTATAAGTAGTATTGTAAATATTTTAATTGATTTGCTCATATAGTTTTTACTGTAAATATATAGGCTTTTATTAAAAAAACAAATTTATATTTATTCGTGCATTAGTGGCAAATAATATCATAAATCAATCTTTCTCCAATATGGAATATTACCATTTAAAGACTTATATATTAAATTATCATTCGTGTATTGTAGGCATTAATTTATACACATTTATTAATCATTATTATAAATTTAGGTATAATAGACAAAATGGTTGCACTTTTTTAGCAATTTTTTCCATGTGGACAAAATGGTTGCACTTTTTTAGCATAATAATTCTAAAACTGAAAATATAGA
>CAMZKE010000067.1 GCA_947311115.1 uncultured Bacteroidales bacterium
GAATAATTTTTAACAAAAAGAAAGAAAAATAGAAATGATTTATATAGCGTATTTTGGTGTTGAGTTGGTATAATACATAGCTTAATACCTATCAAACTCATGATTTTCAGCAAAGAGGTAATTTTTTCTTACAATGGCTAATGGTCGAATAGCATTTTCAATATTGTTATTGTCAATTTCAAATCTACCATCATAAACATACTGCTTTAGATATTGGAATATATTTAAAGTATAGTTTATAGCAATTCCTATTAATATTTTATTTGAGTATAACAAATAGGTTTATTTCAATGTTATTTGTTTGATAATTTTATATTACGGTGTTTGAGTTTGTATAATTTATATTTTTGCCTTTTATTAAAAAATTTATTTTAATTGTTTTATGTGTCTATTTATATTCTTTATAAATTACGTTATTGTTTGAAATATAATTGGATTTTATTTATTTATTTATTTATTTATTTGCGTACAATAAATACTTGCAAGTTATTTGTTAAAGCGTAAGCCGAAAAGCTATGTATAGAGTAGGCAAAAATTAAAAGTTTAAAAAAATGAAAAGGATAAAGAAGATATTCTTAATTGTTTTAGTTGTTGTTGTAGGAACGGTTGTGTTTCATAATTGTAGAAAAGTAGAGAGTTCAATAAGTTCCTCTACAAAAACAGAAATACCGAAAAATAAAATGCAAAATATAATGCAATTTGAATCATTATATGGAAATAAATTATGTAGTAATATGTCTGTTTTACATAAAGATAATAACTTAGTTGTTGATGTAAAAGATATAGAGTTTTCAGACAAGGTGACACGGAAATGTATATTTCCAGATTATTTAAAATTGAAAGACAAGCTAATACAAATACCAAAAGATGGTAAAACATATTGGATTATTTCATTTGACCCATATAGTGATACTCCAGTTATTAAGGCTCTTCCTGGCGGAGGTGGTTTAAAGGTTGAATGTAATTGTAAAGCTGATGGAAGTTGTGATGTTTCTGGCACTATAAATTCTGATGGAACACAAACTGTAACTTGTACATCTTCTAAAACAGACCCTTGTTCAGGATGTTGTTCTATGAGTTTAACAATACCAGCAGTTAATAAAGTTATGTATAGTGCTGTAATTTTAACTGGAAATTCAGTTAATTATAATGGGCATTTGTATGAATAATTGTAAGAAAATAATAAACACAAGAGTATTTTTTGCTCTTGTGTTTATTTTATGTGTATTTCCACTTAATACTATAGGTCAAATTGCTACTATTGATAGCACAATAAATAAGTTAAGCAAAATTAAAAGTGGGCAAATCGAAGTTACATATAAGAATAAAGGAGTGTTCACAAAAGACACCTCTATTGTTAAACAATCGGTAGGTTTTACTTATTTGAATGATAGTTTATTTAATCTCATTGTTAAAGAGGGTAATGATTCTTTTTTATATCGAGGTAAATATTGTTATATGTTTAATAATGATACAGCTAAAATAAAACAGAAATTATATACAGATATTATTCCTTATACATCTTTTTTTCTTCCAAATCGAGTTGCATTGAAAAAAACATTGTATAATGACCAAAATGAATTAATACTATTAGATTCGCCAATTATAAAAGGTATTAAGTATGATTTATACAAGGTAACGTTTCCTAATTCAGATGATTTTAGTAATATCTTTATTAAATTTTATGTTATAAAAAATAATAATTTAGTGTCTAAAATTATAACAAATGTCGATTATCTAGGAGAACATCAATATGAAGAAATAAATATTAATTATATCAAAACATGTAACAAAGAAGACATTAAGTTACAAAGTAAAATACTTAAGATTACAAAATATTTTAAAAAAATAAATGTTAATAAGAATATTGAAAAAGAAACTACGACAACTGAATTAGATAATGATACACTTTTAAATACTCCTTATCCAATAGGAAAAATACATAAAATAGGTGGTGGTTTTTTCGATTTTATGCAGGTTAATTCAAAATTATTGCTTATAGATTTTTGGTATATCTCCTGTTATCCGTGTTTAAAGGCAATACCAAGCATTGTGAAATTAGATAGCATTTATGCAGATTCAATATTAAATATTGTAGGTGTTAATGCTTTTGATAAAAAAGAAGACAAAATTATTAACATTATGAATAAATTAAGTATTAAATATCCTATACTATATAATGAAAAAAGTATAGTTGAGAATTTTAAAGTGAGCTCTTATCCCCAAATATTTATATTCGATGTAAATAGTAAACGGTGTATTTATCACTCCTACGGTTATAATCCCCACATTTTTACAAATTTGAATGGTTTTATAGCAAGCTATATATTGAAACATTAATTTTTTGTAAGAAAATTAAATCCCTAAACTCTCAACAATAATTTCAGCAATATCTAAAACTCTTATAGAATCTTCTTTTTCTTTAAGTTTTACACCATCGGTAAGCATTGTCATGCAAAAAGGACAAGCAGTTGCAATTATATCAGGTTTAACCTCAATAGCATCCATAGTACGAAGTTCAAAAACCTCCATATCACCTTTTTCTGCCTCTTTAAACATTTGTGCACCACCTGCACCACAGCACAAAGCACGCGATTTGTTTCGGTGCATTTCAACTATATTACCATTAAGCGAATTTAATACATTTCGTGGAGCATCGTATTCTCCGTTGCCCCTACCAAGGTAACAAGGGTCGTGAAAAGTAATGGTTTTGCCGGTAAAAATTTTATCATCAACTTTTAGTTTGCCGGTTTTAATTAACTCGTTTATAAATTGTGTATGATGTGTAATTTCGTAATTACCACCAAGCTCAGGATATTCATTTTTAATTGTATTGTAATCGTGAGGGTCGCAAGTAATAATTTTTTTAACTTCATACATATTCATTGTCTCAATATTTTGCATTGCCTGCATTTGAAACAAGAATTCATTGCCAGCACGTTTTGCAGAGTCGCCTGTATCTGTTTCTTCTTCACCAAGTACAGCATAATCAATATAGCAATATTCTAATATTTTAACAAAGGCACGACTTATTTTTTTTGCACGGTCGTCGTAACTACCAGCCGAACCAACCCAAAATAAATACTCTGCTTTTTTACCTTCGGCAGTTAATTCTGCCATTGTTCTAACTTTTATATTTTTAACAGCCATAATGCTTTGTGTTATTCGTTAATGTTTATTGATAAATCGTCAGCCCATTTTAAACGGTCGGTTGGAGGGTATTGCCATGGAGCACCGTTGTTTTCAATATTTGTACTCATTGAGTTAAGTAGTGAAGGTGCTGCCGATTCTTCCATAAATATATATCTTCGCATTTCTAATATTATTGGTGGGTGGTCAATATTTACCGGACATTCTTGTACGCAGGCATTACAAGTGGTACAAGCCCAAAGTTCTTCGGGCGTAATGTAATCGTTAAGTAACGATTTATTATCATCGTAAGATTTATCTTTACGTAATCCCGGTGTTTTTTCATTCATTCGCTCTCTAAAATTCTTAACAACTTTACGTGGCGAAAGTAATTTACCTGTTTGGTTAGCGGGGCAAACCGATGTGCATCGTCCACACTGCGTACAAGTAAGCGAATCTAAATACATTTTCCATGTACCATCTTCTACATCTTTCATGCCAAAACGAGCAATTTCTTCCTCTTCTTCACCTTCTGCCTGTGCTGCAAATGCTTGGTTTGGGTCCATCATTAATTTTACTTCGGTTGTAACCGAATCCATATTTGTCATTTGTGTATATGGTGTTAATCGGCTTATATATACGTTTGGTAACGACATAAACACGTGAAAGTGTTTAGAGTATGGTAAGTAATTTGCAAAGAAGAATATTAATACAATATGTGTCCACCAACTAGCTTCGTACATTATGTGCATTGTTTCGTGCGAACCGGAAAGCATATTTGCAATAATTGAACTTATCGGGTAAATTCCTTCAATAGCATCAGTGCTTTTAATATAACCAATATTCATTGTTGCAAGCGAAACCATCAATAACAATATTAACGATAAAGCAAAATTTGCATCAACGTGATTTTTGTGAGTCATTTCTACTCCGCCAAAACGTTTAATATGTAAGAATATACGGCGGAAAAGGAAAATAATTATTAATATTCCAATTACATAAGCTGAAATATCACCCATTGCCATAAATATATCGTAAACAGGACCTAAAAATGTAAGTATTCTTTCTGTTCCTAATAAACCATCAATCATCATTTCGGCTGAACCGAATAATATCATTAAAAAGCCCCAAAATACCAATGCGTGTAAAAAACCAATAATTGGTAATCGCATTATTTTATTTTGCCCTAAACCAATTTCTAAAAGAAGTTTAAACCTCTTACTGTGTTGATTAATAGGGTAAGCTTTTTTTAAGAGTTTTACGTTTTTTACTATTATTGAAACAGAGTATGCGAATACTGCGGCAGCAAGTAAAGTAACAATAATAAAAGCGATTTGTTTTATCATAATTGTATGGTTTATTTTAAGTATTCAAATATAGCGATATGTCGTTTTAATACATAAATTTTTGATGTGTTGTACAATATGTTTTTTGTTAGTAATATAAATGTAATGTCAAGCAAAAAGTCTAATATCTTAACTCTCTACATTTTTTTATTAGCCGCAATATAACATTTGCGACAAAGAGGTTCGTATTCATCAATCTCACCAAGTAGTACAAGTTGGTCTGATTTAATTTTTCTATAAGAATATTGTGCTAAATTTCCACAACGCATACAAATAGCATGTACTTTTGTAACATACTCGGCAATCGCCATTAATGCAGGCATAGGTCCAAAAGGTTTTCCTGTAAAGTCCATATCAAGTCCGGCTATAATTACTCGTTTTCCTTGTGTGGCAAGAGTATTGCAAACTTCAACCAAGCCATCATCAAAAAATTGAGCTTCATCAATACCAACAACTTCGGTATCGCCGGTTAAAAGTAGGATATTACTTGATGTTTCTACAGGTGTAGAGCGAATTTCTCGTCTATCGTGCGAAACTACATTTTCCTCGTCGTATCTAACATCGGTGGCAGGTTTGAAAATCTCAACATTTTGTCCAGCGTACTCTGCACGCCGCATACGGCGTATGAGTTCTTCGGTTTTACCGGAAAACATACTTCCGGCTACAACCTCAATCCAACCTTTACCTTCTTTATTATTTACTTTATTTTCGAGAAACATTTACGAATTTCGTTTGCAATTTGTAACTTTACAAAGTTAAATTATAAATATAATAATTCACTATTTTTTTTATTGAAATGACAAGTATAAAAAATAAAATTGAAAATATTTCTGAAAGTATTCAAAATATTAATGAAATTATTAACTCATTTTCAGATTACGAGCAAATTCCAAATATTGATATTGATTTGTTAAAGGACAAATTACGTAAAGTTTATGATGATATTGATACAATAAATAAAATAGAAATTGAAGAAAAAACTATTTTAGAAACAGTTGAAGACAATGTAATTGTTGAACAAGAGCCTTATGAAGATAAAACTATTATTGAAGATGAAATTATAACATCTGACAAGGAGGTTGTAGAAGAAAAAGAAATAATTGAGGATATACCTGAAATTGTTGAAGAAAAAAACGAGATAGTTGTGGAAACTATTATTGAAAAACCAAAACTTGTAGAAGAAAAGCAGTATATGGATTTTTCTGCTAATTCAGATATTAAAGATATTATTTCTGAATTTAAAAATGCTACAGATTTAGCATCGCAATTACAATTTAAACCTATTGATGATATTAATAATGCAGTAAGCATAAACGATAAAATTGGTTTTATTAACGATATTTTTAATGGCGATTCTGATTCGTATGCTACTTGTATTTCAAAATTAAATAATACTTCTGATTTAAATAATGCGGTAAATATTCTTGATGAAAGTCATAAATGGGATAAAGAAAACCCTGTTCACAAAAAGTTTATTGAATTAGTTTTTAGAAAATTTGTAAAATAGTTGAGTGATAACCCTCAAATATCAATTGTAGTTCCTCTTTTTAACGAAGGAGAGGTTTTTGACACACTTGTTGATAGATTGGTTAAAGTGTTAAACTCTACAGATTTATTAATAGAGGTTGTTTTTGTAAACGATGGTAGCTCAGATAATACAATTAAAAAGATTACTAATTTAGTAAATATTGATAAACGATTTTGGTGTGTAGATTTATCTCGCAATTTTGGGCATCAAATAGCCTTTTCAGCAGGAATGTCAGTGTGCAATGCTACTGAATGTGTAATGCTTATGGATGGCGATTTACAAGACCCTCCCGAAATGATATTTGATTTTTATGCAAAATATACCGAGGGGTTTGATGTGGTTTATGCAATAAGAAAAAATAGAAAGGAAAAGGGATTTAAAAAGTTAGCATATTATTTTTTCTATAGATTACAGAAAAAGGTTTCTAATATTGAAATACCAATGGATAGCGGTGATTTTTCGCTCATAAGCAGGCCGGTAATTGATATAATTAATAAAATGCCTGAAGAAAGCCGGTATTTGCGAGGCTTACGTTCGTGGGTAGGGTTTAAGCAGGTTGGTATTGAGTATGACAGAGATGAAAGACTTGATGGCAAACCAAAATATACTTTTGCAAAACTTATTCAACTGGCTTTTAACGGAATATTTAATTTTAGTGAGTTTCCTATAAGGTTTATATTAAGATTAGGTATATTAACTTTTGTTGGAGCATTAATATATTTTGGTACAGTAGTTTATAGGAAGTTTGTTTTAGGTGTTGTACCTGATGGTTTTACAGCATTGTTATTTGTAATTATATTAATAGGAGCATTGCAATTTATTGCAATAGGTTTATTAGGCGAGTATATTTTAAGAATTTTTTTTCAAACAAAGAAACGTCCATTATTTATTATTAAAAAAATAATTAAGAATTATTAGTTTTTCTTCATCATTTTTTTTGCGTATAATATATTTTGTTTTGCATCAATAAAATCTGGGTTTAAAGTTAATGCCATATTAAAATATTTTATAGCCATTTTATAATTAGCTTTTTTACCATAATACACCCCTTTCTTATTGTATAATTCAAGATAAGGTTTAATTTGGTTTGTTATTTCTGAAGATAAATTCTTAGAAATACTTTTTGCTAAATCGAAATCGGTTTTAGCTTTTTGCACCTGTTCTATTTGGCAGTAAAGAAGACCTCTGTTAATTAATGTTTTTGGCTTGTTTGGGGCTATTTCTAAAGCTTTATTATAATCTTTTAAAGCATTTTTGTAATCTTTTTTGTAAAAATACACATTTCCTCTATTTTGGAGTATAGTACTGTTGTTGATGTCATATTTTGCAGCTTTATTTAAATCAGATAATGCCTTATCTAGTTTGTTTTGATTGAAATATATTGTACCTCTATTTGAGTACGCATCACTAAATTGCGGCTTTATTTTTATTGCTTTAGTAAAATATTTCATTGCGTTTTTAATATCTTTATTATTTAAGTAGTAAACGCCTATATTATTGGCTGCAATATATGCGTTTGGATGTTTTTCTAATACATCGGAAAAAAGTGTTAAATCGTTTTTCCAAATTTTATTTCGGTTAAATGTGTTAACTGCTAACACTATAATTATTAGGTATAAAGCGTATTCGGTAAACTTGTTGTATTTACTATATTTGTTTTTTATATAAATGAAAAATAATGCAATTAAAAAGTACAAACCAATAGAACCTAAATACGGATATCTATCAGATATTATTGCTTCTGTATTGTGTAAAAATAATTGTAAAACAAAAATAATATTTACACTAAAAAATGTTATTCCGAAAACAATTTTTCTTTTATTTTTAATTATAGATAGTATTATAATAGCAATAATAAATATTACTAAAATAATTGATAAAGGATAAATTAACCCATATGATCCGTTGACTAGTTTAGGGTAAGGGTAAAACGCAGATAAATTATAAGGTATAATCGATTTTAATATATATTGAATATATGCATACGATGAAAACATTAATTGTTCGGATAATGAATAAATATTGGGTTTGTTGCCAAAGAAATCTTTTTGAGCTAAAATGTTTATTATCCCAAAAGTTAGTGATAGAGCAAAGAAAGGTATCTTTTCAGCAATTAATTTAAAGTTAAATATATTTTTATTCTCTAAATAATCTATTAATATTAAAACTATAGGAAATGTTATTGCCATTCCTTTTGATAATAGTGATAAAATGAAGAATATAAATATAAAAATATAATGTTTTGTTTTTGTAGATTTCTTATAATTAAAATATTGTATTATCGCAATAAGATAAAACATTGTGTATAATACATCTTTTCGTTCTGTTATCCATGTTACCGATTCTACATGAATTGTTGATATACCAAACAAAGCAGATATAATTAATGCTACATCAAGGTTCTTTAATAAATATTTTGAGAAAATTAAATATACTAAATATATATTTATTAAATGTATTAGTAGATTGTTTAAATGGAACAACCAAGGCGAAAATCCAACTATTGAATGTTCAATATTCCATGATAAAATTGTTAATGGATGATACAACCCATAATAAAAATTTGAAAATATATTTACAATATTCTTTAAATTAAAACCAATAATCATTGGGTTGTTTAATATGTATATATCATCGTCCCAAGCTAAAAATGATGCTGATAATGCAGGTAAATAAGCCAAAAAACTTATAACAACAATAATTATCCAACCGTATTTATTTAAGAATGATAATTTGTTTCTTTCCATAGTTTAATATTAATATACTTATGCAAATATAGTGTAATTCTTATATATGATACTGTAAATCGTAATGAAACAATATGCTTATGTAAATAAATATTTATCATTTGTAAAATAAATTATAAATATAATTATATTAAAGTTACATTTATAAAAAAAAGTAAAATGAAATATATTATAATAGCACTGTTTTTACCCCTAACAATATTTTCACAGAACGATAAAATTCATGTGTATTTTAATAAGTCAGTAGATAATGAAGCATCAAATTTAGTTGATGCTCAGCAGGTTGTAAATATTGATGATACAATTATTAGCTATATCGATAAAGCTCAGCATAGCATCGACTTATGTATTTATAATACAACAAATACCCAGATTGTTACAGCTGTAAATAATGCTTACAATAGAGGTGTTGCAATACGTTATATTATGGATAGTGCTACATCTAATTCTGCAATTAATGGACTTAATTCTAATATTAACACAATTGAAAATAATAGTACAGGTATTATGCATAATAAATTTGTTATAATTGATTATGATATTCCTGAAAATACTGTTTTAATAACCGGCTCTACAAATTTTACAAGTCAGAGTATTAATGATGATTATAACAATATAATTATTTTTGAAGATAATGCAATTGCACAGCCGTATTTAACCGAATTTGAAGAGATGTGGGGGAGTTCAACTTTAATACCTGATGAAAATAATGCTAAATTTGGTTCTGATAAAACCGATAATACTATTCATAACCTTAATGTTAATGGTACTGATGTTGAAGTTTATTTTTCGCCAAGCGATAATACTACTTCAAAACTCGTAAATACAATTAATTCGGCTGATTATGGTTTTTATTTTGCTCAGTTTTATTTAACTGAAAATTCGTTAGGTAGTGCTATTAGAACAATATATAATAATGGGGTAGAGGTAAAAGGCTGTATTGAAATGGCAAATTCATTAGGTTCAGAATATCAGAGTTTTATTGATTTGCAAATGGAAGTTTATTCTTATGAAGATGTGCCTGCAATATTACACCATAAGTATTGTATTGTTGACCCGTTTAATCAGAATTCAGACCCAATAGCATTAACAGGTTCTCATAACTGGTCTACCTCTGCAGAAACTAGAAACGATGAAAACACTGTAATTGTTCATGATTTATATGTAGCACAAACATTTTACGAAGAGTTTAATGCAAGAATAAGACAGGTAAATACAATTGATGAATTAGAAAATAACTTTAATGTAAGTATTTTACATAATAATTATGAATTATCAATAGAGCAACTAAATACAAACAAAAAAACAGTTTTATTATACAGTTTAGATGGTAAACTTATATACAGCAGTAGTTTTGAAACCAATATTTCAATTAATACTCAGTTGTTTACAAAAGGTATTTATTTACTGAAAGTATATTCTAATAAATATATGAAAACATATAAACTGTTGCTTTAATTTAAAACACAGCTGTTAAATTTAACGGTAGCCCTAAACATAGTGCGAGTTTAAACACTAATATTTAAGAATACCGTATAACTGTTATTTATAATATATTTATTTCTTACCTAAACTTTTAAGTTTTTTAAGCTGTAGCATTACATAACCAATAACTACAAATGCTGATAATAACATTCCAAAGTAAGCTAATAATAACCATATAGGGGCATTTCCTCTATTTCCCCACATAGCACGATGATTTAGAGGATTGTCATATACAAAACTTTTACCCCATGCTAATGTTTCACTATATTCTACTTTGCCAAACATATCGTCATCAATAAGTTTGATAATTATATTATAGTTTCCGAGCGAATCGCCAGGTAAATCGTTAGGAAATTTAGCTTTTGCAATACCTTTATCATCAGTAGTTACAGGTTCGCAAACAGGTAGTAAGCCAAAATTTCTTTTAATAAAGAAACCAACACGAACACCATTTGCCGGTACCATTTCTCCATCAACATTTCCTTGAACTTCGGTAGTTATTTCTAAATTAACTTGGTCTTTATTTACAAATAGTTTTAAATCTTTACCTGTAAATGAGGCGGCTTCCAATGCTGTTTCGTTACCACCTTCGGCAGGAGTATAATCTTTATGAAAACTTCTTATGTACGAAATAACAGCCCATCGTTCACTTTCACTAAGTTGGTCTTTAAATTTAGGCATTGCACCTTTTCCGTTGGTTATCTTAAAAAATAAATCACCGTCAGAATTTTTGCTAAATTTTTCACTAGCAGGGTCTCCCGGTTCAGGGGTAAGGGGTACAAAGTTATTTTTACCAATATCGCCATGACATGATTTACAGTTTTTATTAAAAATATCTTTGCCATCCATTTTCATTGTTGATGAAAATGGAGTAGGGCATACTTTGCCCGATTCATTTGCAGGTACTGTCCAATTATCTTGTGCACTTAACGAAAAAGCTAAAGAAAGTACAAAACCTGTTAATATCGATTTGTTGAATATATTAAATTTCATGATTTTTCTGTTTATTCGTTAATAGTTTCTTTGTCAATACCTTTTTCTTCAGCAACCTCCCAAATAGGAATTACAGGGAAAATTTTTGCTAAAATTGTAATAATTGTTATGGCCATACCAATTGTACCGAGTGTTATTGCAATTTCGGGTCCGGTTGGAACATAAAAATGAAATTTGTCAGGTACATTTTGTACTGGTAAAAATGGATGTAATTGACCAGGTATAACAATAATATATCGTTTAATCCATGCGCCTAGAACTGCAAGAACAGAAATAATCATTAATGGCATAGGTTTTCTAAAAAACTTAAATATTGGTAAAAACATTGGTATAATATTACCGAAAATTTGTGCAAACCAAAATAATCCTGCCCAGCTACCAACAAATAGTGTAAGTATATGATGGTCTTCTCCTTCCATCATTTTATATCCGGGAACAAAAAATTCGTTTACATTAAAATACATATATACCATTGCTACAAGCACAAATAGTTTCCCCATTTTATCGAAATGAAAATCGGTAAGATAATCTTTTAATTTGTAGTTTTGACGGAAAAAATACATTGCAACAATAACACCTGCAACTCCTGTTACAAAGGCACCTGTTACAAAATAAGGTCCAAAAACGGTACTATTCCAACCTGCACGAGGTGTCATTGCAAAAAGCCACGATGTAACTGTATGAATCATTAAAGCAACGGGTACAATTAATATTAATAACGCTCTTATTGAACGATGTAGAATTTTATATTGCTCAGGTGTACCAATCCAACCCAACGATAACATGTTCCATATCATCATTTGCCATTTTGGAGCATTTGTTAATCGCTTTTTTATTATTGCCATATCAGGTATTAATGGTAATACTAAAAGTAATGTGCTTATTATTGTATATGTGGTAACCACAGTTAAATCCCAAACAATAGGCGATTGTACTCTACCATGAATAAATACATTTAAAACTCTGTCAGGGCGTCCCATATCGAAAACAATTACTAAACCGGCAATCATTGCAAATGCAACAGCTATCATTTCAGCAATACGCGAAACAGGTGTTATCCATTTTTGACCTGATAAACCGAGTACTGCACTAATAAGCATACCAACTAAGGCGGCAGCTACAAAAAACACGAAGTTAGCAATATACATTCCCCATGCAGCGTAGTCGTGCATTCCTGTTACACCTAAACCATCTCTTACCTGAATAAAGTAGGCATATCCAAATAAAGATAATATCATTAGTAATACAAAAATCCAAACATTTAAACCATAATGATGTGTCATAGGTCTTGTAATGTCGGAAACCATTTTTTCAAAGCGTGTTTTAGCTTCTTCTTTTGTTAATTTTTCGGATGACATATTTTGTGTTTTTTATATTAATGTTCGTGATGTCTTTCTTCTTCAAGACGTTTTTTGTCTTCTTCATCAAAATCAAAAACTCTATCTTTTGCAGGAAGATAATATACACTAGGTTTTGTGCCTAACTCAGGCATTAGTGTATAACCTGCATTTTTTTCAACTAATTCGCTAAAACGAACTGTTTCGCCTGTTGTACCATTTGTAACTGCGTCTTCGTTTCTATCGCCAAACCAATATGTTCCGTTAGGACATGCTGATACACAATAAGGTAATTTGTTTTCTCTTAATCTATCGGCACTAAATAAACATTTTGTAATTGTACCTTTTTTCTGAGGTACGTTCAGCTCAATATTATATGTGTCGTTATTATCTTTTTTCTCGTCAATTGTTTCGCTCCAGTTAAATACGCGTGCAGAGTAAGGACAAGCTGCAACACAAAAACGACAACCAATACAACGCTCATTATCAATTAGTACAATACCATCTTGACGCTTAAACGTAGCATCAACAGGGCAAACCTTTGTACATGGTGTGTTGTCGCAATGCATACAAGGCTTTGGCATATAATAAGGTGCTAAATTATCGTCGGTTTGCATTTGCAATACATTAATATGATGTTGCTCCGGTTTTAAATGGTGTGCATGCTGACACGCATCCATACATTTTCGTGCATTTCTGCATTTTGATAGGTCAATAACCATAACCCATTTTTTACCTGCTATTCCTTCACGTCCTCGTTTTTGTAATTCATTTAAATCTAACGATGCGGAATCAAATTTTGGTAGATTTGGTTTTTCAAGTTTATTAACTTCAACTTCTACCAAGTTCCCATCAGAAGTCATAACCTTAACTTTTTCTCCTTTAGTTTCTTTTGGTGTTGTAAAAGAACTAAACAGACCTATTCCTGTTGTGGCTGCTGCACCAATAAAAAGCCCCGACTTTAAAAAATCGCGGCGTGTTGTACTTTTTTTTCCTTTGCTATTGCTCATTTTCTTGAACTAATTAAGTTTATCCAATCTAAATAATTTTCAAATATAATAAATTTTATTCAGTAATTAAATACTTGTTTGTAGTAAATTACTTTGCTTTAAAATTATTTTGTAAACATTATGATTATAAAAGTATTATAAAAAAGTTAAATTTTCAAATATTGTTAAAATCAAATGTGTTTTATTTAATCCATATAGAATCAATAAAATATTGCTTATTATCAGTAAAATTATTTATTGTATTAAACCTATATTTTTTTGATAAATATATTATTTCTTCTTCTGAAAATTTCTTTGATTGTCCTATATATATAGGTTCGTATTTGTAAAAATGGATTTTTAGATTAATATTTTTGATGTAAACATCTTGCTCTATTGTGCTTAAAAAATACCATTTAAATTTACCGTTTTCAGGGTTGTAATTTGTATAATATTCAAATTGCGATAAATTAATATTGCCTCCAAGTTCATTATTTATTCTGCTTAATAAATATTTGCACCAATCAATACAAGTATTATGATACGCTTTATATAATATGTCAGGTGATTTTTTTAAATCGAAACCTATTAATAAAACATCATTTTTTTTCATTTTAGATGAAAGCTTCGTTAAAAAAACGTCAGCTTCAATATCGGTTAATCCACCAAAACTACTTCCTATAAATAATATCACATTTTTAGTATTATTTGTAGATATTTGTGCTAAAGCATCAAAATAATCAGCATTTATACCATTAATTTTTAATGTAGGATATTTCTTTTTAAAAGAAAGCTCCATATCATTAATATATTTTTTACTAAAATCTATTGGAATGTATTTGAAATTTACATCATTATTAATAAGTTCTTTTATTAAAAGTTCGGTTTTAATGCCATCACCAGCACCAAATTCAATTAAGTTGAATGTCTCATTATTACTGTTAAACAGGTTAATAATATTTGTACTATATGATTCAAATATTTCTAACTCGCTGTTATAAACGTAATAGTTAGGATTGTGCATTAATTCTTGAAAAAAAATGCTTCCTTTATCATCATAATAATCTCTATCAGGAATAAATTTATTTTTGGCTGTTAAGCCTTTCTTTATATCCTTAGCAAATGTGTTATTCATAATTGTAAAAATACAATAAATTTTTTCATTTATAAATGAAAAAGAATTAATAAAAAAATGTTAATTTAGAATAAATTTAATCTGTATAAGTGTCAATTAATCAGTAATATACACTGCTATTGTTTAAAAACAATAAAATCTTAAATAATATTAGTAAATAAAACTTATTTTTTAACAGTTTTTGTACTAACTTCGTGGAGTTTTTTGATAAAATAAAAGTTTAATTTAATATATAACAAAATGGCAAACAAAAAGTTTATTACCTGTGATGGTAATCAGGCTGCTGCTCATGTATCGTACATGTTTACAGAAGTAGCTGCTATTTATCCAATTACCCCATCATCTAATATGGCAGAATATGTAGATGAGTGGGCTACAGCCGGACGAAAAAATATTTTTGGCGAAACTGTATCTGTTGTAGAAATGCAATCAGAAGGTGGAGCTGCAGGAGCTGTTCACGGCTCATTACAAGCAGGTGCTTTAACAAGTACTTATACTGCTTCTCAGGGATTATTATTAATGATTCCTAATATGTATAAAATTTCCGGTGAATTATTACCGGGTGTATTTCACGTAAGTGCTAGAAGTTTAGCTGCACAAGCTTTATCTATTTTTGGAGACCATTCAGATGTAATGGCTGCTCGTCAAACAGGTTTTGCATTTTTGGCTACAGGCTCTGTACAAGAAGTTATGGACTTAGCTCCTGTTGCTCATTTAGCAGCACTAAAAGCAAGAATTCCTTTCACTCACTTTTTCGATGGTTTCCGTACATCTCACGAAATTCAGAAAGTTGAGTATTTTGAGAACGAAGATTTACAAGATTTACTAGATAAAGATGCATTACAAGAATTTAGAAATAAAGCATTAAATCCTGAAAATCCTGTAACCAGAGGTACAGCTCAAAATCCTGATGTATATTTCCAAGCACGAGAGGCTCAAAATAAATTTTACGATGCAGTTCCTGATATTGTAGAAGAGTATATGTCTGAAATCTCTAAACGATGTGGTAGAGAATATCATCCATTTACATATTATGGAGCGGAAGATGCTGAAAATATTATTGTAGCCATGGGTTCGGTAACCGATGTAATTAAAGAAACAATTAATTATTTAAATGCTAAAGGCGAAAAAGTTGGATTAATTTCTGTTCATTTATATCGTCCGTTTTCAAGCAAATATTTCTTTAATGTTATACCTAAATCTGTTAAAAATATTGCTGTACTCGACCGTACAAAAGAGCCGGGAGCTAATGGAGAACCATTGTATTTAGATGTTGTTGAAATGTTCTACAATCGTGAGGTTAAGCCTGTTATTGTTGGCGGACGTTATGGGTTATCATCGAAAGATACAACTCCTGCACACATAGTTTCTGTATATAACAATCTAAAATTAGCTGAACCTAAGCACGATTTTGTTGTTTCTATTGTTGATGATGTAACAAATAAATCATTAGAAATTGTTCCTGAATTTTCTTTAAGTTCGGAAGATACTTTTGAAGGTAAATTTTACGGTTTAGGTTCTGATGGTACTGTTGGGGCTAATAAAAACTCAATTAAAATTATTGGTGATTCAACCGATTTATATGCTCAAGCATATTTTGCTTACGATTCTAAGAAATCGGGAGGATTTACAGCTTCTCATTTACGTTTTGGAAAAGACCCAATTCGTATGCCATATTTAGTTGGTACACCTAACTTTGTTGCTTGTCATGTTCCTGCATATCTTACTCAGTACGATATTCTTGGTGGAATAAAAGAGAATGGAACATTCTTAATGAACTCTCCTTGGGATGCAGAAACTACAAAAAATAATTTACCTGACTTTGTTAAAGAAACTTTAGCTAAGAAAAATATTTCGTTCTATACTATTGATGCAAGTAAAATTGCTAACGAAATAGGATTAGGAAACAGAACAAATACAATTCTACAATCGGCATTCTTTAAGATAGCTGATATTATTCCTTACGACCAAGCCATTGAGCAAATGAAGAAATTCATTGTTAAATCTTACGGACGTAAAGGTGAAAAAATTGTAAATATGAACTATGCAGCAGTTGATCGTGGTGGTGAAATCACTAAAATTGACATTCCTGCTGAATGGAAAGATATTAAAACTGACGGTTTTAAAATTGTTCGTGAAACAGAAGTGCCTAAATTGATTTCAGAATTTTGCGACCCTGTAAATGCTCAAATTGGTGATATTCTACCTGTTTCGGCATTTAACGGAATGGAAGATGGAACTTTACCTCCGGGTACTGCGGCTTATGAAAAACGTGGAGTTGCAACTCATATACCTGAGTGGTTAGACCAAAATTGTATTCAATGTAATCAATGTTCTTATGTATGTCCTCACGCAGCAATTCGTCCTTTCTTATTAACCGATGACGAAGTTGCTAATGCACCTGAAGGAATGCCTACATTAAAAGGAATGGCAAATACAAAAGAATATAACTTCAGAATTCAAGTGTCAGCTTTAGACTGTACAGGTTGTGGTGTTTGTGTTGATGTTTGTCCTTCTAAAGAGAAATCGTTAGTAATGGTTGATATTCTTAAACGTAAAGATTTAGAGGTGCCTCGTTGGAATTATCTTAACGATGAAGTTGGTTATAAAGAAGAAGTTGGCGATAAAACTAAGAATGTTAAAAATTCACAATTTGCTCAACCATTATTCGAGTTCTCAGGAGCTTGTGCAGGATGTGGAGAAACACCGTACATTAAAACAGCTACACAGTTGTTTGGTGAAGATATGTTAATTGCTAATGCAACAGGTTGTTCTTCTATTTATGGAGGTTCTAACCCTGCAACACCATATACAACTCATCAAGAAAGTGGACAAGGTCCTGCATGGGCTAATTCTTTATTTGAAGATAATGCTGAGTTTGGATTTGGTATGCACTTAGCAAATAATAAACTTCGTAATCGTATTGCCGACCGTATGGAAAAAGCAATAAACGAAGGTATTTCTGCTGAATTAAAAGCCGGTTTCCAAGAGTGGTTAGATAATATTCATAGCACATTAGAGACTAAACGTATTGCAAAAACTATTATTCCATTAATGGAAAAAGAGGATAATGCAAATGTTAAAGAAATATTGGCTATTAAACATTACTTAGTTAAAAAGTCGCAATGGATTATTGGTGGCGACGGTTGGGCTTATGATATAGGTTATGGTGGATTAGACCACGTTCTTGCAATGGGTGAAGATGTAAATATTTTAGTTCTTGACACTGAGGTTTATTCAAATACAGGAGGTCAATCTTCTAAAGCATCACAAATTGCATCTGTTGCTAAGTTTGCTTCATCTGGTAAACGTATTGGTAAAAAAGATTTAGGTATGATGGCTACTAATTATGGCTATGTGTATGTAGCACAGGTTGCTATGGGTGCAAGTCAAGCTCAGTATTTTAAAGCTATTAAAGAGGCTGAAGCATATCCGGGACCATCTATCATTATTGCTTATGCACCTTGTATTGCTCACGGAATAAAAGGAGGAATGAGCCAAACAATGTCAACAGAAAAAGATGCTGTAGCTTGTGGATATTGGACAACTTGGAGATACAACCCAATGTTAGAGAAAGAAGGTAAAAATCCGTTTGTAATTGATTCTAAAGAACCTAATTTCGATTTATTTACTGATTTCTTAAAAGGTGAAACACGTTTCTCTTCATTAGCAAAAACTATTGGACCTGATAAAGCACAAGAAGCTTTCGAGGCATCAAAAGAATCTGCAGAATGGAGATACAAACAGTACAAACTTAAAGCTGCTCAAGATTATTCTATTTAAGCACAGTTTATAGTTACTAAATATAAATCCCCAAGTTTTTTTTTAATCTTGGGGATTTTTTTGTAGAAGAGAAAAAGGAATTTTAAGCTTGGTTATTCATGCTTTTTTCTTTTTCTGAGACGAGGCGACAAACCATGTAGCTGTATATGGGTACTGCAAATGGTTTGCAACGAAGTATAAGGAAAAGAAAAATGTATATCAAAGAAAACTTATCACCCAAATTTGGGTGATTTGTATTTTGCGTTATTTGTCTGGTTTTAAACAAATTAACTTCATTTTTTGCTAAATCACATGAATAATGCGGGTTAAACA
>CAMZKE010000068.1 GCA_947311115.1 uncultured Bacteroidales bacterium
GGTGGTTATAGGTTGGATAAATCTGTAACAAACGAGTATATGCGTGTTACACCTGATAGTGTACGCATCTATATTAAAGAAGAAAATACAAACAAAACAAATAACGACAAAGGTGGTTTTGCAATTGGTGGTTATAGGTTAGATAAAACCACACCAGAAGATTATTTACATGTTTTCTCAGCAGACACAGCTTATATTATTGATACAACAGCACAAATGTTATGGTATCCGTTAAAAGAAGCATTTTTATCAGGTAAAGTATTAGTAGAAGGTGCTGATAGTGTAGGACAAAACTCTTGGGCAACAGGTTATGTAAGTAAAAGTATTGGTGATTTTTCTCAAGCATTAGGTAACCAAGCACGAGCATATGGCGAAAGTTCAACAGCAATAGGTTATCATGCAAATTCACTAGGTAATAACTCTTATGCATTTGGTAACAATGCTATAGCACAAGATAGTGGAAGTTATGCTATTGGTACAGAAGCTACAGCTTTAGGTTTACGTAGTTTTGCTTTAGGTTCGGCAGGTATCGATCTTTATGGTAGTTATACAGGAAAAACTATTGCTCAAGGTGATTATTCATTTGCAATGGGAATGGGTCCTTTAGCAATTGGTTATGGGTCTTTTGCAATAGGAACACAAGATACCACACTTGGTTCATATTCAGTAGCATTAGGATATAAAAATAAAACAGAAAATTCATATGATGTTGCAATAGGTTATTCATGCTCAGCAGACAAATCAAAATCAGTTGCAATAGGAAGCGAATGTATTGCAAATTCAGAATATGGCCTAGCAATGGGATATAAAGCAGAGGTAAATACTGATTATGGTGGTATTTCAATTGGACTAGAGACAAAAGTAAGTGCTAGGTACGCTAGTGCAATTGGGGCACACGCTGAAGCAACAGGATCCCAATCAGTTGCTATGGGAGCTTATGCATTAGCAGCAAGCCAAAATTCTGCCGCCTATGGAAGAGGAAGAGCATATGGTTCTGAATCAACAGCATTAGGTTATGGGTCATATGCATATGGTCAAGCGTCGCTATCACTTGCAGGTATTGCAAGAGGAAAGGCATCAAAAGCATTTGGAGTGAGTGTTATTGCTAAATCATATGGAGAGCTGGTTGTCGGTGCTTATAATGATACAACAGCATCTACAAATGAAACAACATGGGTGGAAACCGATCCTTTATTTATAATAGGTAACGGTTATACAGGTGGTTTCCCATATACTAGACACAACGCAGTAACCGTTCTTAAAAACGGTAATGTTGGTATAGGAACAAACTCAGCTTTGTACTCATTGCATATTGTTGGTTCTTCAACAAAGGGCTCTATTTTAATTTCTCCAAACTCAAGTGTAGATAATGATGCTGAATTAATTTTAGCAGAAGATGATGACTATACTTATGGAATGTCAATAGTTTATGATGGAGGAGCTAATCAACTGCAAGTAAAAGGAAAATCAACATCAGCAAATTATGGACCTTGGTTAACTATTAGTAGAAATAGTGGTTTTATAACAATGCCTGCTGTATATAGCGATGCTGTTGGTACAACAAACAGAGATTTATATATTGATAATACAGGTAAAATTGGATATGTATCATCAGCACGTAGATTTAAGAAAAATATAAAGTCGATGGAAAATGTTGATTGGTTATATAAACTTAGACCTGTAAACTATTTGTATAAAGCTGATAAAAAAGGTATAAAACAATATGGTTTAATTGCAGAGGAAGTTGAATCTGTAAATCCTTTATTTGTAAGCTATAATAAAGATGGACTAATAGAAACCGTAAATTATAGTCAACTTATTTCACCTATGCTTAAAGCTATTCAAGATTTAAATAGTAAACTTAACAAATTAACTAATGAAAATATCACATTAAAAGCTGAATTAAAAAATAAAGCTGATAATAAAGATGTTGAATTACTTAAAGCAGAAATTGAACAATTAAAACAAATATTAGAGGTAAAAGCTCAGAAATAAAGTTAAACTACATACTTTGCAAAAAAGCTGAAACTTGTTGTTTCAGCTTTTTTTGTTACTTTTGGTTTATAATTAAATCTCTTGAATGTACAATATAGACTTAACAGACGAAACTTTTGATATAAATAGGCTAAATTATTACAGCTTATTATTGCAATTATCTTATAAAAGCTTTGCATATACTCTATATGATAATCACACAAGTAAATTTGTTTTGCTAAGAAGTGTTGATATAGAAATAGATAATATTTCTGAATATATTGAAAAGATAAAACTAATTATTGAAAAAGATGAGATAATACCGAATATTAATACATTAATTAAAATTTTATTTTACAATAAAAATACTATTATTGTTCCAAATGCATTTTATGACGAAGATAAAAGGCGTGAAATTTTAGAATTTAATGTAAACTTACAAAAAAACGATATTATTTTAAGTAATAAACTTAGGAATAACGATTATAATATTTTTAGTATAAATAATGATTTATTTAATTTTCTAAACACCACTTTTAAAAATTACACTATATATAATCAGGCTAGTGTAGTGGTAAATGAAAGTATATTAAACTCAGCAAAAGATAAAACTAAAATTATTATTGATTCAAATTCATCTTTTATTGATGTTACTTTAATTGAGAAAGGAACTCTTAAATTTAAAAATACATTTGAGTATAAAACTACTACCGATTTTGTGTTTTTTGTACTTAATATTTACGATAAATTTGAGTTGCAACCCGAAAAAACAGAAATATATATTAGCGGAAAAATTACCCCTATATCTGATGAAGTTTTACTATTAAAAAATTATATAAAAAAAATTAAGTTTTTAAAAACATCGTTAAATTATAGTTATATTTTTAACGATATAAAAATAAGTGAATTTACAAACTTTTTAAACCTACAAAATTGCGTATAATAAGCGGAAAATATAAAGGCAAACATTTCGGAAATATTAAGAAACTGAAAGCTCGTCCTACAACCGATAGGGCGAAAGAATCACTTTTTAATATTTTAAATAATATTATTGATTTCGAAGAAGTTAAATTCTTAGATTTATTCTCCGGAACAGGAAGTATAAGTTACGAATTTGCATCGCGTGGATGCGATAGTGTTACTTGTATTGACCGTGATTTTAATCATATTCGCTTTATAAAAAAGACCTCACAAGAGTTAGATTTTGATTTAAATATAATAAAAGCTGATGTTTTTAAGTTTTTAAAAGCATCGAGCAATAAATATGATGTAATTTTTGCCGACCCTCCTTTTGATATGGATAATATTGAAGATATTCCAAAATTTGTAAAAAAAGGTAATTTTTTACTTGAAGATGGTTTATTAATTGTAGAACACAGCGATAAGTTTATTTTTAATGAAATTAAACCTGAAGAAACCCGTGCTTACGGAAAAGTTTGTTTTAGTTTTTTTCGATTTAAATGAATCTCCTCGCCGCAAGCGGACGAGGTATCGTTTTGGAATACTATTCTTTTATACGTCCCAAGGGACGGGGAATTAAACCCAAACAGATTAAAAATAATTTAATAAACGAATAGATTCAATAAAAATAAGAATGCCGAATATAGCGGTAAAAACAGCTTGATTTACAAAACTTGATTTGTAGAATGTGCTTATATTGCATTAATATTTAATATTAAAACCAAAAGTTAAAAAAACTAAAACACTAGCTGTAAAAATACCAATTTCAATTATCTTTGCACAGATATTGATAATGATTATCTAAAATAAAAATTATGTTTAAAAATTCATCAAATCCTATATTAAAGGATAAAACATTTAGTAAAGAAGCGAGTTTTACAAAAAGTTCTGCAATGACAATTAATGGAACAATAGAAAAAACCTTTATTTTACTATTAGTAACTTTAATATCTGCTATTTATACATGGAGAAAATTCTTCTTTGAAGGTGGAATGGTAAGCCCTGAAGGAATGTATGGCTGGATAATTGGTGGTGCATTAGGTGGCTTTGCTATAGCTATTGCTATAAGTTTCATGAAAAAATATTCTGCTTTTTTAGCCCCTATTTATGCAATTTTAGAAGGTGTTTTTTTAGGTGCAATTTCGGCATTATTCGAGGCAATGTACCCAGGAATTGTTATGAATGCAGTTTTAGGAACTTTTGGAACCTTTCTTTTTATGCTTTTTGCATACCGAACAGGAATAATTAAAGTTACAGATAAACTTAGGTCAATAATAATGTCTGCTACATTTGGCATAGCTATAATGTATGGTTTGTCGTGGATACTTAGCATGTTTGGTGTAGGTATGCCATTTTTAAACGGTAACGGTTTAATTAGTATTGGCGTTTCATTATTTATTATTGTAGTAGCTGCATTTAATTTGCTCTTAGATTTTGATATGATAGAGCGTGCATCAGCTATGGGTGCTCCTAAATATATGGAATGGTTTGGTGCTTTTGGCTTATTAGTTACACTCGTTTGGTTATATATCGAGTTTTTACGATTACTTTCTAAGTTAAGAGACTAGTTGTTGATAATTAGAACTCCCCTTAACATTTTTATAATAATTTAAGGCTTTTCTATTTTTTTGTAAAAATAGTAACTTTTTTATTGAGTTAACATATATTTCAATACCTTAACCCTGATTACAAGACTTTAGAAAAAGTAGCAAAAAATATCTAACTTTACGCGTAGTCAAAAAGCCTATGAATTTAATGGTGAGGTATACCATCCCTTCCCGGATTATGGTGGAAATGTAAAAGTGTCGAATACAAATTCGACA
>CAMZKE010000069.1 GCA_947311115.1 uncultured Bacteroidales bacterium
CTCTATCTCCTACACTCTCTCTCTATCTCTCCTACACTCTCTCTCTCTATCTCTCTTACACTCTCTAGTTAGCTATTTTTTGCTACTTTTTCTAAAGTCTTGTAATTCGGGTTAAAGAAGTTTAATCTAAATCATTATCTTTACTTAGTACATTGGCTCTTTATTAGATAAATTTTTGAAGCTACTTATATAATTTTTGAATATCTAAGCATTATGTGAAACTTATATTTTTGTTTTATTAATAATATGATAAATATATATATTTTGGTATTTACTAAATGTACATTTAGTAAAAAATAATTTGAATTTATTTGTATGTTTTCTATATTTGCTAAACACTTTACACACTTTTATGATAGAAAAAATATTAAAATTTTCTTTCCTTTGTTTTGTTATTATTGCAATTCAGAGTTGTTCGTCAAATACCGAAGGTTCAGAAATTAATAATGTAGAAGTTGTTGATACGGTTAAAACAGCTCAAGAAAATAACAAAGATTCTATAAATGCAATATTAGCAGAATTAAATGCAGATGTAAAAGCTGCAAAATTTCATAAATATTTCAGACATTTAAATAAAGCCGGTATTTTTAACGGAAACGTTTTAGTAGCCCAAAAAGGGGTTGTTATCTACGAAGAGAGTTTCGGTTATAGAGATTTAAGAACACGTGATTCTTTACATTTAGATTCGCCTTTTCAATTAGCATCGGTTTCAAAACAATTTACAGCTGTTGCTATTATGCAACTTGTTGAAAAGGGTTTAATAAGTTACGACGATACTATTCAAAAGTTCTTTCCGGCTTTCCCTTATAAAGGAATTACTATTCAATTGTTATTAACTCATAAATCAGGCTTACCTAATTATATTTATTTGTGCGACCATTTTTTTACACATAAAGATAGTGCTGTATATAATAATCAGGCAATAAAATGTTTAGAGGAAAAGCATCCTCCAAAATATTATAGACCAGGACGAAGGTTTAACTACAGTAATACCGGTTATATGATTTTATCGTCAATAGTATCTAAAGTAAGTGGTTTGCCTTTTGATGAATATATGAAAAAGAATATTTTTGAACCTTTACAAATGAACAACACATTTGTTTATGTAAAAGGAAAGACAAAATTACCTGACAACATTGCTGTTGGTTACGAAACAAGACGAAGAAAAGCTGATAATATATTCTTAAATGGTGTTACAGGAGACAAAGGTGTTTATTCAACTGTTGAAGATTTGTTAAAATGGGATCAAGGCTTATATGAAAATAAAATAATTAAATATTCAAATTTAGTTCAAGCATTTAAGCCTATGGGCAAGCGAAAATGGGCAAAGAAAAATTATGGCTACGGTTGGAGAATGTATAATAGCAAAAAAGCAGGAAAAGTACTTTATCACGCAGGATGGTGGTATGGTTACCAAAGTTTGTTAGTTAGAATAGAAAAAGATGAAAGTACTATTGTTGTACTAAAAAATAAAAAAACTAAAGGGATAATTGACCAAGGACGTTTGTTTGATATACTTTATTCAAAACAAACAGTTGGTGGTAAAAGTAGTATATAGTATTGATTATAATACCTTACATGCTCTATTATTTATAATTCCACTTTTTATTTATTTTTATTTAAGTACCTTTATTAAAGTAAACAAATGCTTGATTAGTCAAAATAGTTTTAAAATGTTTTTTTTTCGTATCTTTTATTTAGTAACATTTTATGTAAGTTTGTTAGCTAATCATAAAATTTAATAAAGATGAAAAGAAAACTTACATTATTAATTTTTTCGCTTTTATTTGTCGTATATGGTATGTCACAGGAAACCATTACCGGTAACGTAAAGCAAACAGAGGGCATCGATTTGTCAGGAGTAAGAATTAGACTTAAAGGAAAAATAGAGTTCTCAACCAAAACAGATGAAAAAGGAGACTTTAGTATTACTATTCCTGCTAAATCAACTAAAGTGTTAGAGTTTTATAAAGATGGCTACGATACAAAAGAGGTAGAGGTAAAAGACAAACCATCTATAAATGTTGTTATGATGCCGTCGATAAGAGTTAATCAATATGGTGTTACAGTTGATAGGCATGAAGGTACAACAGAATTTCAAAATGGAATTTTGGTATTAGCATCTAAAGATGGTAAATTTAAATATTGGTTTGATAGTAGAGTTTATATTGATGGAGGATATTTCTTCGATAAAAATACATATAACGAAATAGGTAATGGAATAATTGTTAGACGTGCAAGATTTGCGGTTAAAGCTAAATTATGGAAAAATTGGTACGGTGAGTTAGATTTAGATTTTGCAGGTGCTGTAATGGAGCTGAAAGATGCTTATATGAAGTACACAACAAATAATAATAAAACAAATATTAAAATAGGTAACTTTAAAGAAGGTTTCTCTATGGAGAGTACAACAACATCTCGCTATGTTACATTTATTGAGCGTTCGTTAGTAAACGAGTTTGCTCCTTCAAGACACATTGGATTAAATGCTACAACTTGGGGTGAACATTATACACTTATAGGAGGGCTTCATTTTCAAAAAGTTGGAGAATTTGAAGAGACTGATTTTACAAAAACAAATAACAAAAAATACGGAATAGACGAAGGTTATTCAGTAACCGGTAGATTAGTTGGACGACCTATTGCTACAAACGACTTTACAATTCATGTTGGAATGAACGGTTCGTACAGAACACCTAAAACATCATGGGAAATTCATGACGCATACAGAGTTAGTACAAAATCCTTAAGTAAAGTAAATAGAAAAAAATATTTAGATACAGATGATATTATGGGAGTTACTCACAGAGTCATTTATGGAGCTGAATTTGCGACATATTACAAAAATATAATGTTTCAAGGCGAATATATGATGCAAGATTTGTATAGAACAGAAACATTTTCTACAGCTCACTTCGATGGTTTTTATGCTCAAGTAGGATACATATTATTTGGTGGAAAATATCAATATAATAAAGCTGAAGCTGAACCAACTCAAGTAAAAAGAGGAAAAAAATGGGGCGATATTGAACTTGCTTTTAGGTATGATTATTTAAACTTAAACGATTTCAATGCTAAAGTATATGGTGGCGCAGCTGATGGCTACACATTCGGTATTAATTATCATGTAAATCATAATATTAAATTTATGCTTAACTACACTTATTTAAACCATGATAGATATGCTAATGGAAAAGGTAAACTTTTTGTGGGGTACGATGCTAATGGAGAGTTAACAAAGAATTACGAAGACGTTGTAGCCGAAGAAGGAAAAGCCGGTGAGAACTTTGGAATGATTCAAGTTAGATTTGAAGTTGACTTTTAATGTATAATAAATAAAAAATAAATAAAGATGAAACGAAATAATATATATATAGTAGCAATGCTTGCAATAGCAATACTATTTTCAAATTGTGCAAAAGACGAAAAGTTTATAAAAGTAGCCGGTCCCGGAGAATCTTCTGTTCAGCTAAAAATAAATGAGATATTCTCAAAAAGCGAAACCGAACCTGATTGGTTGGAAATATATAATCCTGGTGATGCAGAGGTTGATATGACAGGGTTTGGTATTTACGATAAAGTTGATGCTAAATTTACATGGCCTGCAGGAACAGTTATTTCTTCAAAGAGCCATATTATTTTAATTTGTGATAAAGATATGGCTGTAGATGACCCGGGAAATGTTGCAAATTTTAAACTTTCTTCTGGTGGAGAGTCTGTTACATTACTTGACAAAGAAGGTAAAATAATTGATGATGTTGATTTTCCTGCATTAGATTTGAATACAACATGGTCAAGAATTCCTGACGGAACCGATAATTGGGAAGTTGCAAACCCAACAAAAGGCACAGCAAATAGTAACGAGAATAACCCACCTATAATTATTGCTGATACAATAACAAATGTAAACGATAATGTTCGTTATACATACGAAATTACAGCAACTGACCCATCAGGTTTATCATCTGTTAAGTTGTTTTGGAAAAATTCTATAGAAACAAACTTTGTATCAATGGCTCCTTTAGGGGGAGGGAAATATACATATACATTCCCTAAGTTAGATGCAGGTGAAGAAGTTGAGTATTATGTTGAAGCCACCGATGTAACTAATTTAAAATCGTACTTTGCAGGTACTTCTCCTGACGACAACCTTAGTTTTGTTGTTGCTGATGGCTTACCAATTTTTAAAGAAGTAAAATATACACCCGAATTACCATCTGATGGCGATAGTGTTTTATTTGAAGTAAAAGCATACGATAAAAATGGAATTGATAGAATCAGAGTTTATTATTTAATAAATGAAACCGATGCTGCAAATAAAAATAAAATAACCTTGGTTTACGATGCTAGTGATGACTATTATAAAGGATATGTACCAGCACAATCTGTTAACGATGTAGTTTCTTATTATTTAAGAGCTGAAGATAATAACGGAAATAAATCTTATTATCCTGAAGAAATTGTTGGTGGTAACTTTAATCATGATGATGGTACTACTTGGCCTACATATACATATAAAAGTTACGACCCTGTTACAGAAACTGTTGTTAACTATACTGGTGGTCCATTAACAAAAGTAACTTTCCCTGCTAATCCAACTCCTGCTAATGCTAATATAGTAATGGAATACGATGCAACTGTAGATGGTGCAATTTTAGAAGCTAGAATATATTTTGATGTTAGAGAAACACCTGCATATGTTAAAGCAAATAAAGTAAAAGGCGAAGACGATGCATCTTTCACACAAACAGGTGTAACAGTAAATTTAGCTAATATTGATGCCGAAGATGAAGCCGGTCTTTATTCAGGAAACACAAGTATATCAGGTACAAAAGTTACCTTTTATATACGAATTGCTACTGCAAATGCCGAGTACTATTATGGTAGCGATGGTTCAATGTATTTAGATAATACACCGGGAGGTGGAACAACTGACCAATCTGATATGTTTAAAGGTGATACATCGCTTTGGAATAGTTATACTGTCCAGTAAAAAAATAAGAGTAACTCTTTTTATGAGTTACTCTTTTAAAATATATTCATATTGAAAATTAAATTTATTTTATTTATTACAGTAATTTTTGTTTTATCGTGTAACAAAAACGATGAATCTAAAATAAGTGATGATGATAATATAGAGTTAATAGATAGATTCGGTTTGGATGTTAAAGAACCATCAGGATTAGCAATAGATTCAGAAAAAGGGGTGTTGTACACTGTAAGCGATAACACAAATAATTTATATAAAATATCTAAAGAAGGGATTGTATTGCAAGAGTACGAAATAAATGCCGATGATTTAGAAGGCGTATGTATTTATAATTCTGATTTACTTTTAGCTAACGAACGAACCAAGCAATTATTAAAATATAACACAATAACAAATAGTGTGGTTGTACATAATATAAATTATGTAAACAATGCTCAAAATTCGGGACTTGAAGGTGTAACTTATAACAGTAATAAAAATCTGATTTATATATTAAATGAAAAAAATCCCGGCGAATTATTGACCTTAAATAGCGATTTTTTAGTAATAAAAAAGAAAACACTTGATTTTGCTAAAGACTATTCAGGACTATTCTACGATTCGCAGCAAAATCTACTATGGATTGTAAGCGATGAGTCATCAACAATAAATAAATGTGATATTAATGGAAATTTAATAACCAGATATAAAATAAATGTTAATAAATGCGAAGGAATAACTATTGATGTTAATAGTGGCATAATATATGTTGTTAGCGACTCAAATTCTGAAATGTATTTATATAAAATAAAATAAGTAAAAAATAATTATTATACTATGAGTAAGGCAGAAATGAAAATAGGCGAGGTTTCAAAACCTCGATTTGAATTTAGAACTTTTGGACAAGATTTTGATGAGGAGCATTATTTAATGTCTCGTTTATCAACACCGGTACCAAAAAAAGTTTGGGAAAGAGAATCAGATGAAATTTATATTTTATCGAAAACAAACGATGTAAATAATACTAAAATCAGAGATGGTAAAATGGACATAAAAACTTATGTTCAAACAGTTGATGGATTAGAGCAATGGAACCCTTTAATGAAAGGCGAATTTCCAATAGCAAAATCGGTTTTAATCGATGAGGTTTTTCCTGCATTTAAAGTAGAAATGCCTGAATTAAATAATGATACATATACTTACGATGAGTTTATGGAAATTATTGAAAATCATAAAGATTTGCAAGCTGTTAAAGTGCATAAACATCGTTTTGGCTATATGGTTAACAATACAATTTGTGAGTATGGCGAAGTATTAATAAATGGTGCTAAAATTTGCACAATTAATTCAGAATCTACCGAAATAGAAGATATTAAAAAAACATTGAAAGATGTAGAACTCGAAAATGTTGAAAATATAAACTATTTACAAGCAATTAAACGTGTTATAGGTTGGATTAATAAACCATTAGCAAACTAAAAATAATGAATCTCCTCGCTGCAAGCGAACGAGTTTTCATTATGGAAAACAATATTAATACGCCCCAAGAGCGGGGAATTTGATATAAACAGATTAAAAAATAGAACAAATTATGGCACAAGAAATAGAAAAAAAATTTTTAGTAAAAGGCGATTTTAAACCTTTTGTTGTAAAAGAAACTAGAATTACACAAGGATATTTATCATCGGTACCTGAAAGAACTGTACGCATAAGAGTAAAAGGCGATAAAGGGTTTTTAACAATAAAAGGTATTGGTAATGCAAGTGGAGCTTCAAGATACGAATGGGAAAAAGAAATTTCTGTTAACGAAGCAAAAGAGTTATTAGAAATTTGCGAGCCGGGTGTAATAGATAAAACTCGTTATATTGTTCCTGCTGATGGCGATTTAAAGTTTGAAGTTGATGAGTTTTATGGCGATAACAATGGCTTAACGGTTGCCGAAATTGAATTACCATCAGAAGATACTCCTTTTACAAAACCTGAATGGCTTGGCGAAGAAGTTACAGGCGATGTAAAATACTTTAATTCAATGTTAATGAAAAATCCATATAAAAATTGGTAGCATTTTTTATTTAAGGGCAAAAAAACATTTTTTGCCCTTAATTTTGTTTTACCAAATTTATTTGGTAAAATGCAGTATTAAAGTTTTATATAAAAATAATAATCAATTAATGGCAGACCAAAATAAAAAAAATAATGATTTGCTCGATATGAATAATTATCGTATCGAAAAATTACCTGTAAGAAATAAATCAAAAGTTGAAAAATTTTTAATGCTTATAGGAATACCACTCGCATTAATTTCATTTTTAGCTATAATGTTTTTTGATATTCCTTTTTTATCACATTTTAATGTTGATGCATTAAGTGTAAAAGCAAAAGCAAATTTTGACCAAATAGGTTTGGAAAATTTCATATTTGCAAATAAAGCAATGCTTGCAATATTTGCAGGGGCTTTAATATTATGGATTACGGAAGCTATACCTAATTATTTAACATCATTAATATTAATAATAGCTTTAGTACTAACAGGAGTATTGTCTGAAGAAGCAGCTTATGCTCAATTAGGACATAAGGTAATGTGGTTAAATATAATGTCGTTTATACTAGCAAGTATGCTTGTAGCAACAGGAGTTGCAAAAAGGTTCGCTCTTTGGTTTATTATTAAGTTTGGGAAAAATGCTTCGTCAATTTTCTTAAGTTTTATTGTTATAAACACAATATTATCATTATTTATATCGGCTACAACTGCAAAAGCAACAATATTGCTTCCAATATTTATGGTAGTTGCAGCAGTTTATGGTGCATCAAACGGTAAACGTAATAATTTTGGGAGAAATATTATTCTTCAAAATTTATTCCAAATAAATATGGGAGCATCTGCATTCTTAACAGGCTCAGGAGCAAATCTACTAGCCGCATCATTAATTGCAGGAGCAATAGGTTCTGATATATTTTTCTCGCAATGGATGATTGCATCGTTTCCAACAGCAATGTTATTAATGTTTTTAGGATGGATAATAGGTACTCGAATTATTTTCCCACTTAAAAAAGAAGATAGGGTACCATCTATTCCTGGTGGAATGGAGAGCTTAAAAAAAGAATTAGATAAACTTGGGAAAGTTTCAATTTCTGAAATTAAATCACTTATAATTTTCGGGACAATATTGGCTTTTTGGGCAACAGACCAATTACATGGAATAAGCCCAACCGCAGTTGCTTTTGTTGGTGCAATTGTTGCATTAATGCCACGTATAGGTGTTGTAAAATGGAACGATGTTGATATTCCATGGCACTTACTTATGTTTTCGGCTGGTGCTTATACACTTGGTGCAGGCTTTAAAGTTACCGATTTACCTTCAATATCGGTAAATGCATTTTTTGATGGAATTGGAATTAGCGAAGGAACACCATTTTGGCTATTGTATATTGTACTTACAGGAGGAATGATTTATAGTGCGTTAATTTTTCAGTCGAAAACAATGCGAACAATGATTTTTATTCCAATAGCAATTGGAGTTGCTAATAGGTTTGGATTTGATGTAATGAGCCTTGCTTTTCCATTGGCATTATTAATAGAGCATGTTTATGTTCTTCCGTTTAATAGCAAACCTGCATTATTATTGTATTCAACCAATCATTATTCTTGGACAGATACTTTTAGGTATGGGATAACAATGCAAACTGTTGCTTGGATTATATCAATAATTATGGCAATGACTTATTATAAATGGTTAGGGATAACTCCAAACGGACTTTTCTGAAAAGTATATTTTTTGTAAATGATAAAAGATATAATTAAAATACATGATAAATTCTCGATAGAAATAAAGTTAATATATGACACTATTTCAGATAAGAGAATGACTAATTATGATGTGCTTACTTATATATTTACTCCTGATGGAATAAATATTAATCCCAAAACATATACAAAAGAAAAATTTTATAACGATGTTAAAGTAAATATTAGATATAAAACCCCTGAGTACAAATTATCTGATTTTATTGATAAAGAAAATGGTGTATTGTACGAACTTGAAAAAATTATTCGTAATAATAAATTAAATACAAAAAAACAATCTGATAAAATATATACTCAAAGCAAATTGTTTGGTTCAATTTTTAGTAGTGCTATTAGGTATGATTTAAGAAAGGCAAGGAAAAATATTTCAAAAAATAATTTTCAAGAATTTACTTCTATTGATAGCTTGGTAAAACAAATATTAAAAAAGTATAGGAGTATTATCGATAAGTACGATAATACACTGTATGAAAACGACTTAAGATTACTTTTGTTTACTGATGAGTTTTTAAGTAATGCAGTAGAACACAATTATATTATGCTTTTCGATTATTTAAAAAAGAAAAAGAAAGTGAATATTGATAGTGTAATATTTCAATCGATAATAAAAACTATTGATAACGAACAGGAATACAGACGCCAAAACCAATACAAAACAGTACCTAATGCAAATGGAGAAAACGAAGAATTGCTATATGTAAGAAGTCAGTTAAAGAAATATATTGATAGTGTTTTATTTTTAAAAAAAGAAATAAAAAAGGATGGTGCAATTATTGAACAATCTATTTTCGCTTTAGTTGCCGGTTTAGCAATGTTGTTTTCAACAACCGTTGCATTTTACTATCAACAAAAATATGGAAACTTTACCTTGCCGTTTTTCTTTGCTCTTATAATTAGTTATATGCTAAAAGATAGAATAAAAAGTTTGGTGGGATACCTTTTTGTACATAAGGCACACAATGTATTTTACGATAATAAGTTAAATATATTTAGTAACGAAAAAAATAAAGTTGGTATAATTAAACAAAATTTTAGGTTTGTTCCATCATCAAAATTAGGACCAAAGGTTAAAAAACACAGAATGAAAGAACGTTTGTTTAAAAATGATTACGAAGTTTTTGGCGAAAATATTATTCAGTATAAAAAAAGTGTGAAAATTTTTAAACGCAGATTAAAAAAAGGTATTGATGCAAAAAAGGTAAATGGATTAGTTGATATTACAAGGGTAAATTTACATAGATTTGTATTGCAGATGGATAACCCTGAAAAAGATTATTCAGTTATTGAAAATAATAAAATAATAAAAAAGCGTGCAGATAGAGTTTATCATATAAATATTATTCAAAAATTTTATACAGAAGAAGGAGTGGAATTTAAACGTTTTAGGGTTATTCTTAACAGAGAAGGTATAAAGCGTATTGAAAAAGTACAATTAGATAATCTAATATAATTCGAGATAATTATATCTTTATCAAACAATAATACAATATTATAAAAAATATGCTTATTTATTTTGTTTATAAATAACAAATGATGAAATTATTTGTATATTTGTTGATGTGAACTAAATACAATAAACATGAACTTAATTCAGAAGATTTTAATACCTGCGGCAACATTTTTTGTTATAACTTTTGTTATAATGAATTTAGTTTTTAGATATTTTTTTAATGAGAATTATAATAATACAGTTGCTTCAGAAATTGAGCTAAAACAAGCAGATATAAACAATAATATAAATCGAATTTCAGATAAAGCAGTTTTGTACTCTGCATCTTACTCAGGGCTTAAAACAGTAAAAAGAGGACTGCAAATTTTTGCGAATACTAATAACTTAGATTCTGCTTCAGAAGTGTTAGGAGATAAATACAATGCTTTATCTGCTGATTTTGAGAAAATAACAGGTAAGAAATTTGAGTTGGCATTTTATTCGGCAAACGGAATTAATTTATATAGGTCGTGGGATAATTATAAAGGTGATAATGTTCTAACAAAACAAAAAATAATTAAAGATGCCATAGACACAAAAGAATTTAAAAAAGGAGTTGGAAACGATGATTGGGGGATTGCAATATTTGGTATAACTCCTGTGTTTGGTAATAACTCGCAATTTTTAGGTGTAGTAGAAACAAGATTTCCTATAGAAACATTGTTGAAAAATACAAATATCACAGAGAATGAAGATATGATGATATTAGTATCGAAACAATTAGCAGACCAGGCAGATAAAAGAAGTAGAGATGTTATAATGAGTAATTATAATTTTCATAATTATATACCAACTATTGCATCTGAGAAGTTTAAAATTGAGAATATCGATAAATTTGGTAATAATTCTAATTTAAGTAATGTTACAAAATTTGACCTTGACAACTATTTATATTATACTATACCATTGCACAGTTATACTAATGAAATTATAGGGTTAACTATTTTTCAAACAGATAAAACACTATATTTAAAAAATAAAAGTAATGTTAACCTTATTGTCTTTATATTTGGTTTAATAGGTTTAATACTAACAATGGCAGTAATGATTATTTTAGGTAGAATAGTTATAAAACACCCTGTCAGGAAAGTTATAGAACGTTTAAACTTACTTTCGCAAGGAGAAACTTTTGATGAAATAAAAATAAAAACTAAAGATGAAATAAGTGAAATAAACAAGTCATTAAATAAGTTGATTAAAGGTTATAAGCGATTATCATATTTTGCAAAAGATATTGGAGAAGGCAATCTAGACTCTGAGTTTACTCTTTTAGGCGATAACGACGAAATAGGTATTTCATTATTAGATATGCGCCAGAAATTATCTGATGCTCAGAAAGCAGAAAAAGAAAGGAAAACTGAAGATGAAAAAAGAAATTGGGCAACAAAAGGGCTTGCTAATTTTGCAGATATTTTAAGGCAAAATACTGAAGACATTGAGGCATTCTCTACAAGTATAATAAGAAATTTAGTTAATTATGTTGATGCAAACCAAGGAGGCTTGTTTATCCTTAACGATTCTGATGACAAAAATAAAGTTTTAGAATTATCAGCGGCTTATGCTTACGATAGAAAAAAGTTTGTTGATAAGACTGTTGAAATAGGAGAGGGTCTTGTAGGGACATGTGCAATTGAAAAGGAAACTATATACATAACCGATGTTCCTGATAATTATGTGAATATAACATCTGGTTTAGGGCAAGCAAACCCTCGCAATATTTTAATTATTCCATTAAAAATTGAAGAAGATTTATTTGGAGTTATTGAATTAGCATCATTCACAATTTTTGAAAAATACCAAATTGAATTTGTAGAAAAACTTGCAGAAAGTATTGCCTCGTCATTATCTAATGCTAAAATAAATATTGTTACGGCACAATTATTAGAACAATCGCAACAGCAACAAGAAGAAATGAAAGCTCAAGAAGAAGAGCTTCGCCAAAATATGGAGGAAATGCTAGCTACTCAAGAAGAAGCTGCACGTAAAAAATCTGAGATTGAAGGTGTTTTAGGTGCATTAAACAATTCTTTGTTGGTAGTCGAATTCGATTTAGAAGGCAATATTATTGGTGCTAACGATAAAATAATTACACTCTTAGGCTTTTCTAATGAAACTGATATTCTTGGCAGAAATCATCGTGAGTTTTATTCTCAAGATAATTATAATGAAGAAACAGACGAGTTATGGGCTAAAATACAGCAAAGAGAAGTGGTTTCGCGAATTGCTCAAATAAACCTGCCTAATGGAGAAAGTGTTTGGTTAAATGAAACATACTCACCTGTACTTAACGATAATGGAGAGATAATGAAAGTGCTAAACATATCGTTTGATATTACAGCGGAAAAGAAACAGGAACAAGAAATTTTGCAGCAACAAGAAGAAATGAAATCGTAGGAAGAGGAAATGCGTCAAAATATGGAAGAAATGTTGTCTGTGCAAGAAGAACTTAGTATTAATGAAAAAAAATCTAAAACAATAATTGAAATTGTAGGAGCAAATATTTTATACGCAGAGTTTACTATTGATGGCACCATCTTAGAGGTAAATGAAGCTTTCTTAAAATTATTTGGTGTCGAAGATGCTGAAATGTTTATTGGTCAGAATTATTTAAATTTCTCCGATTTATCAAATAACAAAGAAGAATTAGAAACTGTATTAAACAAACTAAAAAATGGCGAAAGAGTTGAACGTAAATCTAAAATAACTTTACCTGATGGTAAAGAGTTTATGTTTGATGAGGTATTTACTCCGGTTATGGATGAATATGATGAGGTATTAAGAATAATTGATATAGCTAAAAAGATTTAAATCTGTTTGGGTATAATTCACAGCTATTTGTGGCGTAAAATTTTATAATTATTTCTAGTTCTCTTGTGTTAAGGAAATTTATTTTTTAAAATTTTCAACAATAAATAAGAATGTTTTTATATAAATCTAAGTTGTTTTTCAAAAAATCAAACCTTGGTACAAATTATTCATGCTTTTTTTTTGATACAAAGCGTCAACAATGCAGGTGTATATGAATACTGTAAATGGTTTGTAACGAAGTGTAAGGAAATGTGACCCAAATTACATTGTAATATTTAGTAAATAAAAAAGGAACCCATATAGGTTCCTTTTTTTTATGAATTTTCTAAATGTATTTATTTTATAACAATACTTTTAGTTTCAATATTATTATTGTTATTAACCTTGACAAAGTAAACCCCTTTTGTTAACGGACTTAAATTAATAGTTGCACTATTAGAGTTAATATTATTTGAATAAACAAGCTCTCCTAAAACATTTGTAATTTGAATGTTATTATTAGAACTACTTATCATATTAATATTAAAGATACCGTTGTTAGGATTAGGATATACCGAGAATGTATTTTCTGTTATGGCGTTAATATCGGTAGCAACAGATAGGTTAATAGTATAGTCCTCAACTTCGCCATAACTTGAGTTTCCACAAGGAGTTGTGTTTGTACCTGCATCACCATCATCAGTCCATCTAATTCTTAGGCGTGTAGTTCCATTATTTACGTTTACAGGTACTGTTATGTCAAAAGTATAGCTTGCGTCTCCATTAGAAGTTGATGCAAAAACATTTTCATTTGCATCGTCAAAATCGCCATCTCTGTTCCAGTCAACCCAAGCATAAGCATTATCGTTATTCCAAACGCTGCCTCCTGTTACAGTAATACTGTATGTTATACCACCTTCCATATCAGTACTCATATTTGTATAATCAGCATAACCACCGTTTGAAAGTCCTGTACTCATATTGCTAATACTACCACATTCAACACCATCAATATATTCATAATCACCTGTTGCACCTGCATCACAATAATCGCAAGGAATACTTGAATCAACATTTATATAATCGGTTTTAACTTCTTCATCGTTTCCGCATGCACCTGCATCAGCAATAAGTGTTACTGTATATAAACCATCTGTAGTATAAGTATGCGATGGACTCGCGTCAGTAGAAGCCCCACCATCACCAAAATTCCAAGTATAACTTGTTGCGTTAGTTGATGTATTTTGAAAATCAACAGTAAATGGTGCTACGCATGATTCAACTTCCGAAGCTGTAAAATTAGCAACAACAGGATTGTCTTCAACATTAATAGTTATTTCTATTTCATCATTAGCAGTATATTCGTCAGCTACGCCATTTGGCAGCTCTGTATATGCTCTAAAAGTATGGGCTCCTGCGGTTAATGTAATACTACTTGAAAATGTTACTGTTTCAGTTGCATTTGTTGCTAAATTTCCTGTCCAACTATACGAAACAGGTGTTCCGTTATCAAAAGAATAGCTAATTGTGCAAGAGGTTAATGCAGTTTGCCCTCCGTTTCTAATTACAACTTTTGGATTAACTGAAGTTCCTACACAATTAAAAATTGTTGCAGGTTCGGTTATTGATGCCATAGCTGCATCATTATTTACATTATTATTAATAATTGTTACCGTACCAATATATGGTTGTTTGTTTTGCTTTGTTATAACAACATCAGCAGTTCCGGGAGCTCCAAAAGCAGGGAAATTTAAAGTTACTGATGTATTAGCTCCTGTATATTGAGCATCTAATAATACATTGTTTTGCGAAATTGCAACATAAGCATAAGCTTCTGTATTAATTGTTAATGATGTTTCACCAACAGTAATAGGGTCGGTGTAATTTACTGTTAATGCAGAGGGTACACCAAAATAATTCATAAGTGAAGGGTCTCCCATTAAATGATAAATTTCCCAGTAATAATTATGCTGACCATCACCAGCTTGCTCTACAGCCATATCACCGGCAATCATTAAAGCTGCATTTGTAACAAACCAATCAGCTTCTGCTTCACCGTTTTCGTGCGAAACTCTATCGTAAGCACCTAGTTTTGTCGCATCATATGCAACAGCAGGGTCAGATTGTATGTTTTGTGCTCCAACTCCCCAGTGGTAATCTTCGTCCCAATAAGTGTAGTTTGAACCACCAATATAGCCAACTGCACCACCATCAGCTTTTCTTAACACAGCTTCTCCAAAACATTCGTTATCGTAAAATGTATTTGATTGACAACAGTTTCCAACCATTAAATTATATTTATGATTATTTGTCATGTTCGGTACGGCATCTGTTTCAAAACTTGGGTTGTACCAACCTGCAGACGAACAATGGGCTGTGTAATTTGCATATCCAACACCGGTATTATAATCATTTTTTATGTTCTGAACGCTTGCCGGGTCATCAGAAAGGGGATATAAATATTCGTAAACCGAAATGCCATGAGTGTTGTTAAAATAATTGTCCATTCCATATTCTAATTGCCCGTTTCCGTGTACAGATGAAAACCCATTAGGGTCTCCGCCTTCTTGGTCAACTCCTGCAACTAATAACATATGTCCTAAATACGATGGGTCAGGCATTAAATATTGCTCATATTCCATAGTTTTATCAATCTGTGGTTGTAGTTGAGTAGTGTTTTGAGCCGACCATCTTCCATAATATATTTCAGGAAAGAAATCGTTTGTATATTCACAGTAATATAAATCTGTTTTATGAGATGCTGTAGTACCGTCAAAAGTTGGTATTTGAGCAACATCGCCAACCAAAAGTACAAATGAAGGTGCAGGGTCAGAGGCTGTTCCAGCATTATATAAACCTTCTAAATAATTTTTTATTGAAGTTGTGGTTGTTCCTACGTTTGTCTCATCAGTATAACCAACTATTACATTAAAACCTTTTCTTATTTTCCAATGTATAAAATCTTGTAATTGAGTTTCAAACATTCTATCTGCTACAATTACCATTTTTGTAGGGTAATGTGTTATTGCATCTTTATTACTATTCTCAATAGTGTTTAATGTGAGTTTGTTTGTAGAGTAATAATATGGCGATGCTGTTTTTGCTTTTAATTCGTTTGTAGCAGCAAAATCAGGGTGTGTAAATGTAATATTAGCGGTAATATTGTAAAAAACTTTTAATTGGTTTGTTACAGGGTTATACTGCATAGGCGAAACAGTAACTCGTGCCAATCTTTTATCTCGCATAATACCTAATATCTCAACCTTTACAATATCGTTAGCATAAAAGCTGTTTGTTGAATAAGTATTTTCGTTTTTTGTAAATTCAACTTGACTTTCATCTTCATTTTTAGACATACTAGGTTGTACAGGTTCTAATTTTTTACTAATTCCATAATTATTTAGGTCAATAATCTCTTCTTCCGAATTAATAATATTTACACTAACATCAGCTCCTAAAGGAATTTCAATTAATGTAGTTGTTACCGGAACATTTGGCTCTCCAATGTTTTGATTTTTTGTGTAAGCGTTGTAATTAATTTTAAAGAAATCAAAGTTTTTAACTTTTGTATCTTTAATTGCAACTTTACTTAAAGTTGATGTAAATGTAAGTTCTGTACTTTTACTTTCAACTTTCGTTATTGCAGTTTTTTCAGGAGTAAGGTTTATTTTTACAGTTTGTGCAAAAATAAACGAACTAATAGCTATTAAGCTAAGTGTAAATAATATGTGTCTCATGATATAGATTTTTTTATATCCTCAAATTTACGAAAAAACTATTCGGGTAACAATTATCTAGCAAAATTATGTAAGTGTTAATTTTTTTGTAGAGTTGTGTTTTTTATGATGTCAATATAATGTGTATGTAATCAGTTGTTTATTCTTAAATTTAAGACTTAATTGTATTTGTTGTAGAGTTAAAAACGACTATTTTATGATTATATAAGTTAGTAATTGATAAAAAACTTACAAATATTAATCAAATGTATTATCTTTAAAACAAAAAATAATGGTAAATATATTAAATCAGTCAAACTCGCTATTAAATACGTTTATTGCGGAAATTAGAGATGTAAATATACAAAATGACAGAATGCGTTTTAGAAGAAATCTTGAACGTATTGGCGAAATAATTGCTTACGAAATAAGTAAAACCTTTGATTATTCTGAAAAAGAAGTGCAAACTCCGTTAGGCATTGCTGATATAAATTTGCCGCAAGAAGATGTTGTTATAGGAACAATATTAAGGGCAGGTTTGCCGTTGCAGCAAGGCTTTTTAAATTATTTTGATAAAGCCGAAAATTCGTTTATTACAGCATATCGCAAATATCATAAAGATGAATCGTTCGATATTAAAATTGAGTATATTTCTACTCCAAATATTGAAGATAAGACACTAATTTTAGTTGATCCAATGTTGGCTTCAGGAGCATCTATGATGTTGGCATTGAAAGAACTCTTGAAATATGGTACGCCCAAGCACATACATATTGCTGCAGTAATTTCAAGCAATGAAGCTGTTGAGTATTTAAAAAGAAGTATTACCGGAGCCAGCTACACAATTTGGTCAGGTGCGGTAGATATGGAACTTACAGCAAAATCGTATATTGTGCCCGGTTTAGGTGATGCAGGCGATTTGGCTTATGGAAGTAAAAACTAAATATCCTTGTCATAAGCGAAATAAAAATATCATTATAAAATAATAATATTTTTATTTCGCTATGGGTAATGAATTAAACCTAAAAAAATAAAAAATGAGACGTAATTTAATAATTGTATTTATACTTTGTAGTATTGTTGTTTTTTCACAATCAGTGGGCTTTTACTATAATAGAGGAGCTGAACGATTAGAAAAAAAAGATTATGAAAATGCTATAGTAGATTTTAAAGAGGTGCTTAGTAAGAAACGAGATTATTACGAAGCATATCACGATATGGGAAAGGCATATATGGGCTTAGGTAAATATACCGATGCTATTAAATCGTTTACAAGTGCAATAAAATTGAAGAACGATTATTTTTCTGCATACTTATTTCGCTCCGATTGTTATTTAAAAACAAATAAAAAAAGTAGTGCTATGAAAGATATGGCTTCAATTATTAAAATAAAACCTACATATATTCCTGTTTACGAAAAGCGTGGCGATTTGTATTATGCTGACAAGTCGCTAAAAAAAGCTGAATTAGATTTTAAAAAAGCTGTAAAATTAAATACAAAACGAGGGTTAACTTATTATAATCTTGCTGAATTACAATCTAAATCCGATATAGATGAAGCAATAAAAAATTATAAAAAAGTTACTGTGTTAAGTCCTAAAAACTCAAAAGCATATAAAAAGTTGGGTAATATATATTACGATAAGAAAGATTATACAAAAAGTATAAATTATTTAGGAAAAGCTGTTGCTTTAGAAGATTATTCTGAGGAAACATTAAAAAAAATAGCTGATAGTTATTTCAAATTAGAAAAATATAATGAAGCAGAAAAAGCTTATTCTAAAGTTCTAAAAATATATCACTCAAGAGATAAGAAACTGTACAGTAGAAGAGGACAGTGTTATGTTGAGCAAAAAAAATACACTTTGGCAGTAAAAGATTTTAATAAGAGTATTGCTTACGATAGAAGCTATGTTGATGCATATTTTCATAGAGCCTATGCAAATTCTAAACTTAATAAAGAAAAACTTGCTGTACGCGATTTTACTAAAGCCTTGCAGTTAAATCCAAAATGTTATCGTGCATACGAAAAACGTGGGCAGTATTATTTTGAAACAAAGAAATATAAATCGGCTCTTACCGATTTTAATGCAGCTATAAAAAACAATCCTAAATCTGATGCAAAAACTATTTATCTGCGTGGTGCTTGTTACTCAAATTTGAGTAATATGAAGGCGGCTTGTTTAGATTTAAAGAAAGCAAGTGAAATGGGTTACGAACCTGCTAAAAAAGATTTTAAAAGAAATTGTTATGGTATGTAAAATTTTACACCAAAGCTTTACGAGCTTTTAAAATATATTTAGAAGTATCTAAAGGGCTTATGCCTTTGTATTCGCGTGTTTTACCAAGCTTTACATCGCATGGCTCATATTGCAAAAAGTGAGTAATTATTTTGCCTTTACCACTTGTAAGCGAGCTAAGTTTAATAGGAAAATTTATTGATGTTGCAAGGGGTATTTTACCCGTAATTTTACATTTATTCTGTTCTATTTCAGGGCTATTAAATTCGGCACGAAGTTTTAATAATTCACTTAATAATGAACCTAAAAATTCTTCCGGGGCAATAATTTTAAAACTTAATATAGGTTCTAATAATGTTGATTTGCTATGTGTTAAACCTTCCATTATTCCCATAGGTGTTGCAATAGTAAAATCATTACTTTTCGTATGAGCTTCATGGTCTTCGCCTTCAATTAAAGTTATTTTTATATCGTCAACCTGCCAACCTAAAACACCTTGTTGTAATGCAAATGGTATGGCTTTTTCTATATCGTTTTGATATTGTTTTTTTATGTTATTAACACTTACATTAGATTTATATTGTACACCTGAACCTCTTTCGCTAGGTTCAATTTTAAATTTCATAATTGCCCAACAAGGTTTTGGTAACCAGTATCTAACAAACCCCTCGCAAGTAACAGTTGGCGTTTCTTTATAAATTACTGTTGGTTCGGTAAATTCAACATCTAAGTTATATCTGGTTTGTAAAACAGACTGTAAAATTTCTTTTTGAATTTCACCTCTAATATTTATATGTAATTCTTGTTCTTCTTTTAAATGTGAAAATTGTAAATCAGGGTCTTCATTGTTTAAAATAATCATTGCATCAATAAGAGCATTTATTTCGCCTTTATTTTTTGGTAAAATCTGAACTGTAAGAAGTGCTTTTTCTTTCTTTTTATTATATTTTTTTTGTGGCAAATATCCAAAGTAATCACCTGGTTCGGCGTTTTTTAGCCCTTGTACCCATGCAATTTCACCTGCCCCAAATTCTTGTATAACTTCTTGATTTTGAATGTCAGTATTTTTAATTATTCCTACTTTTTCTGTTATATTTATTGATGCGTTCAAAATCTCAGTTCGAGCTTTTATTTTACCTCCAAAAACTCTTACTGCCGATAATTTACCTATACCTTTTATATGATAAGTTTTAAAAACTACGGCAAAAAGTTTATCAGAAAATATTGGAGGGCTGGGCAAATAATTTACAATTGAATTTAACAGAAAATCAATTCCAAAGCCGTATTTGGCAGAACCAAAAGCAATAGGAGTAATATTTTGTTGCGTAACAGCTTTACGTAAAACAATATCTAATTTATTAAATTCAGGAGTATTCCCATCTAAATATTGTTCAAATAGCTCGTCGTTATATTCAACAATAGATTCTAATAAATTTTTGTAGTTCTTGTAATTCTCTTTATCCCAATTAACTGTTGTTTTTGCATTGTCATTACCCTCATTTATAACTGTTTGTAACTGTAATGTTGATAAATGTAGCTCAGTTTCAATTTCTTCAATAACTTGCTCGGTGTTTGCTCCTATACGGTCAATTTTATTAATAAATATTATAAAAGGTATTTTGTTTTGTTTTAGTAAGTTAATAATGTTTTCTGTTTGAGACTGAACTCCCTCAATTGCCGAAACAATTATTACTGCTCCATCAATAGCAAGAATGGCTTTTTCTGTTTCTGAACTAAAATCGATATGTCCGGGCGTGTCAATTAAATTTATTTGCGTATTATTCCAATTAAATGTTAATACAGTTGAGTTTACAGTTATTCCTCGTTCTTTTTCAACTTCTAAGAAATCGGTTTGTGAATTACCTTTATCAACGCTACCCAAGTTTTTTATTTTTCCGGACTTAAATAAAAATTGCTCAGTTACAGTAGTTTTACCAGCGTCAACATGTGCAAATAATGCAATATTTCTAATTTGTTTTACTAACATTCATTAAATACTTATATTTGGATTGTTTAAACTGTGTTTTCTTATTCAACTTTCCATTTTCTAACAGGAGACGCTTTATAATTATTCATTTTTATTAATAACTCATCAATATTATCGCTAACAATTATTAAATCCAAATTTATTTGCTGAACAAAACCTTTTTTTATCATTTGTTTTATTAAATTAATTAAATCGGAATAAAAATTGTTTATATTTAGCAAAGCTATAGGTTTAAAATGTAAATTTAATTGAGCCCAAGTAAGCATTTCAAAAAACTCTTCTAAAGTCCCTAAACCGCCGGGTAATACAATAAATCCATCTGATAAATTACTCATTAAAGCTTTGCGTTCGTGCATTGATTTTACAACTATTAATTCGCTCAAATTTTCGTGAGCAAGTTCTGCTGATTGTAAAAAATCAGGAATAATTCCTGTAACATATCCGCCATTTTTAAGCGAGCCATTAGCAACAGCACCCATTAAACCTACTTTTGCACCACCATAAACTAGTTCAATATTTTGATTTGCTAATATTTCTCCTAATTTATATGCTTGTTCGGCATATATGTTTTCGTTACCAAAACTCGAACCACAAAAAACACTTATTCGTTTCATTTCAGAAAGGTAGTATTTTTAGCACATATTTAATAATTATTCTTTGTATATTTGTTAATCGTAAAAAAATAAGTGATGAAAAACAGAGAGCTTCCATTAATTCAAGATGCAGACTTAAAAGGAAAAATAGTATTGGTACGAGTTGACCATAATGTTGTGAAAAACGGAATAATTCATGACCCATACCGTATTGATGCAACCATTGGTACATTATATCATATAAATGCAAAAGGTGGTAAAATTATTTTAATGACGCACGTTGGGCGACCAAGAAATAAAAAAAATAACGAAATTGAAATTGGTGAAAAAACATCGGTTGAACCGATTGTGAAATATTTGCAAAGCAAACTTCATATAAATATAAAAATACCTGAATTTAATATTAAAACCGAAGAGGGTTATTTAGGTGTTGAAACATCGGTAAATCATCTGATTAAAGAACTTAAGAATGACGAAATAGACGGCATTTACCTACCAAATACACGTTGGTTTAGAGGAGAGGAGCGTGAAGATTTTGCAGAAGATTTTGCCAATCAATTAGCAGGTTTAGCCGATATTTTTGTTAACGATGCGTTTGGTTCGTGGCAAGCTCATGCGTCAACAGTTAGGGTTAACAAATATTTACCATCGTATGCAGGTTTTTTAATGCAAAAAGAAATTGAGAATTTAGAACGTATATATAATCCTAAAACTCCGTATATTGCGGTGGTTGCAGGTTCAAAATTTGATACTAAAATTGAACCGTTATACACACTGCTAAAAAAAGCCGATTATTTGGTTTTGGGCGGAGTTATTTATAATGCATATTTATGTGCAAAATATGATATAAAAATTAAAGGTATTTCTGATGATGATTTAAAACTTGCAAAAAAGTTTGTTGAGTTTGCAAAAGATTATGAAGGTAAACTTTTAGAATTGCCTATTATTGTTGAGTCTGACACTCTTGATGGGAAATTTGAAGCTAAGTGTAGAAAACATAATATTAAAGATTTAAAACCGGGTACTGAATTAAATTATGTTTTAGATATCGCAAAAGAATCTTTTGAAGATGGATATGTTAAACAGGTTTTTCATAAATCGAAAACAGTGTTTATTAATGCAGTAATGGGACTAACGCCATATTTTAATGAGGGCACAATTGCTCTTGATGAACTTATTGATGAAAACAAAGATTCGGTAAAATTATATGGTGGTGGCGATACAATGCAAGAACTTAAACGACTTTTGCCGGGCTTGTATATTGTTGCTTTAGATAGTCCTAACTATTATATTTTTACAGGTGGCGGAGCAGTACTAAAAGCTATACAAGAGGGTACATATAAAGGACTAGAGCCTGTTAAGGCTTTAATTGAAAATATATAAGAGTTATCTTAAAACAAACTTATACTCCTCTAGAACTCTCTATGCAACTTGTACTTTCTACAGTAATATTAGATTTTGTTTGAGGAGTTTTAGTTTCTTTTAATGAGTACATTACTATTCCTGAAAATAACACTAGAAGAAGTAGTATAATGTTAAAAATAACTTTTTTTTGTTTAACTGACATTGTTATTGTTTTTACTTTATTACTTATATGACTAAACTAAATATTAAATAGTTGCTTTTCTCTTATATATTTTACAAAATTATAAAAAAATACTATTAATCAAAATTTGAATGTTGTTAAAATAAGAATTTTTATCTTTACCCATTTATTTTTATATTACCCCTGATTATTCATGCTTTTTTCTTTTTCTGAGACGAGGCGACAAACCATGTAGCTGTATATGAATACTGCAAATGGTTTGCAATGAAGTA
>CAMZKE010000070.1 GCA_947311115.1 uncultured Bacteroidales bacterium
CATTGATGAGAAAGTAAACAAAGAATCTAGGTTGCTTTATATTTAGACTTCAATAATTACAAAAACTAAGTTCGGTTGGGTGATTTGCTCGATTCCTCGCAACTTCCCAATCTCTCTAAGTTTTCATAATTATTTCGTTGCTAAATATAAAAGAGACCGTTTAAAGCACGCATTTAAAAAGTTAGAACACCAACCTCCGCCTACAATTAATTGCGTTAACCCGCATTATTCATATAATTCAATAATATTATGTATAATCTACTTATAAACAGTCTGTTATCACAAAGCCCAAGCAGGTTATTTTATTTTAGTGCAATTATTTAGTTTTTAGCAAATTTATTGTCAGCGGTGGCATTTTGGAATCTTATACAAAACAGCAGTAAAGATTTCATAGATTGTAAATAAATGACTTATCATAGTGTTGAATACTATACGCAATATATTAAATCGCTAATATAAAGTACATTAATTATAAGTGTGAAACTTCAGATAGTTAGTTAAATTACTATTTGAAGATAATCATCAGTCCCTAGTTAAATCCATAATAATTTCTGAGGCAATATGTATTCCAAAAACTGAAGGCATATAAGAAATTGACCCCAATATTGAACGTTTATTTTCTTCACCATCATTATCGATAGCTTGTATAGCACTTTTAATTACCTCCTCAGGCGAAAACACTGCTTTAAATCCTGTTCTTATACCAATTCGATGTAATCTTTTTCGTAATATACGTGCAAGTTTATCGTTAAATGTTTTTGAAATATCGGTAACAGTAACTTTACCCGGGTTTAATTTCGCCCCCGCTCCCATCGATGATATTAACCTCAAGTTCTTTTCAAGCGATGTACTTATTAAACTAATCTTTGGGGATAAGGTATCAATTGCATCTACCACATAATCGTAATGTTCTGATAAAATATCATCGACATTCTCATAATTTAAATATACTTCTTTTTGAATAATTTCAATATTTGGATTAATGTCCTTCAACCTTTTGGTTATGAGTTCAACTTTACTTATACCCACTGTACTTGTCAATGCAATTATCTGCCTATTAATATTTGATTGCGAAACAGTATCGGAATCTAAAATTGTAAGTTTACCTACACCTGTACGTGCCAACATCTCTGCAACATAACCTCCAACACCGCCTAATCCGGCAATAAAGATATGTTTGTTTGCAAGTTTTTCTACACTACCCTTCCCTATTAACAACTCAGTTCTACTTTGCCAATTTTCTAACATCTATACCAAATACTTTTTTAAAATTACTTTGAATCATTTCTTGTAATTCCGACAAGCTTATATTTAATAATTTTGCTGCAAAAATATAAATATCTTTAATACTTATATCATTTTCGTCAGTCTCAAAAAAAATATTATATACTGATAGTTCTTTAAATGCGTTTTGAAGTTTTTTATTTGTAAGTAATTGCTTACCAAATGATAAATACCCACCATTACTAATAAAATAATTAGCTATGGTTAAATTTGCATTAAACCCATGAAATATATAAGTATATGGGTAAGAATTAATTATTTGCTGAAAATCGGAATAAGCTCTAACACAATGAATTATTACCGGTAAATTTATTTCTTTTGCAAGTTGTAACTGTTTTAAAAAAACTTGTTTTTGCAATTCAATATTAGTATTTATACTTCTATCTATACCAATTTCGCCAATTGCTAAAATATTTGGTTTATTTGCCAACTCATAAATTTTGCTATAATCAGGTTCTGATGTACCAATACGCCAAGGATGTATCCCTACCGAAAAATAGCCTTTTTCTTCAATATTTTTTGAGTTTATAATTTCAAAAATATTTTCACTAGCTGTTTTATGAGTATGGACATCAATATATTGATACATATACTTATTTATTCATAAGCCCGTTAACAAAGATTTGAATACGAGTAGTAATTCTATACATAGCCGGTACAATTACAAGAGTTAAGAAAGTTGCAAAAGTAAGTCCGAAAATAACTGTCCACGAAAGTGGAGCCCACATTGCAGCCATATCACCACCAAAACTAATATGAGCATCAAACTCGCTAAGCATTGTTTCAAAATTAATATTTAACCCTATAGCCATAGGCACAAGACCTAATATTGTAGTTATTGCAGTTAATAACACAGGTCGCAATCTGGTTTTTCCTCCTTTTATTATACATTCTGTTGCATCGTCAATAGGTAATAAAGCATTTTCCGGTAAACCAAGCTCTATACGTCTTCGTGCTTTAAGCAAGTCGATATAATCGATAAGTACAATGGCATTATTTACCACAACACCAGCAAGCGATACAATTCCAACACCTGTCATTACAATAATAATATCCATACCAAAAGTTGCAATACCACCAAATACACCTATTGTTGATAATAAAACACTTGTTAAAATTATTAATGGCTTAACAAGCGAATTAAATTGCGAAACTAATATTAATAAAATTAATGCTAAAGCAATAGAAAATGCTCCGCCTAAAAAGGCCATACTTTCGGCTTGGTCTTCTTGTTCTCCGGTAAATTTATATTTATATCCTTCAGGAAATAAACTCTTATTTTTGGCGAGTAAATCTTTTAATTTCTCGTTTATTTCGTTTGCATTAAATCCCTCAATAATATTTGAAGAAAGTGTAATAACTCTATCTAAATCTTTACGTTTTACAGCTCCGTATGTAGTAGAATATGTGAATGTTGCTACCGATGATATTGGTATTTGCATAATTTTACCACGATTATTTCTAAATTTTAGTTTAAGATTCATTAATGCAGGAATACTATATCGTTGCGAATCTTTTAAACGTAATTGAATTGGGTATTCATCTTCACCGTCTTTATAATCTGATATTTCTTTACCAAAAAGGGCAGTACGCATTGTTGATGCAATCATACCTGTTGACATTCCAAAACGACGAGCAGCATCGCGGTCAATATGTACTAGCATTTCGGGCTTACCGAGGTCTAAATCCATTTTAAGACCTTCAATTCCACCAATATTTTGTGCATTAATCAAGCTATGAACCGAATCGGTTAAAGCAATTAATTTATCATAATCTTTTCCAATAATCTCAATGCTAATAGGTTTTCCGGTTGGAGGTCCTTTTTTCTCTTTTAACAATGATATTTTTACACCCGGATATTTATCGACTAAGGCATTAGATAATCGTTTCATTACTTCACCTGAACTTCTACCTTTTCTGAGCTCAAAATCGATAAACGAAAGAGTTATTAAACCTTCGAACGCTTGTGCCTGAGTACCTCCAAGTTTATCTTGCGTTTTAGCTCCTTCGCCTACGTTTGATACTATAGATTTTAATATTACAGTGTCTTCGCCCACAACATTTACAACTCTATCATACAATATTTTTGTCATTTCATCGGTAGCAGTAATATCTGTACCAATTGGCATTTCTAATTTAATATTTACATAATTAGGCTCGCCATCAGGAAAAAATAATATTTTTGGCTGACTTAATTTTAACAAAACAATTGTTAAGCCCAATATTATAAAGGCTCCAACTAATATTAAATATGGTGTTTTTCCTGTAATAGAAAACTTTAATATTTTTTGATAAGCATTTTCGAGCTTAACTAAAAATACTTTTTGAAACCAAACACCAACTTTATGAAAAACAAGCAAATTAAAAACAGTTACCATACTTGCTATTGCTAACAAATTAGCAATAGTAAAATATTTAATTAAATAAAATGGTATTGATAAAACCAGCAAAACACCTGCAATTTTAATAGCTCGTTTTTTACTAAATGGTTTTTCTTCACTTTCTTTTTTAATAAATGTTGATGAAATAACAGGGTTAATTACCAGTGCCACAAAAAGAGAGGACGTAAGAACAATAATAAGTGTTATAGGTAAATATTTCATAAATTCACCCATAATACTATCCCAAAATACAAGAGGAATAAAAGCGGCTAAAGTTGTTGCTGTTGAGGCAATAATTGGAATAGCCACCTCTCCCACTGCAAGTTTTGCAGCTTCAAATTTTTCGTAACCATCATCAATAAATCTATAAATATTTTCTACTACCACAATTGCATTATCAACCAGCATACCAAGTGCCAGTATAAGCCCAAATAGCACAACCATATTTATTTTGTAACCCATTGCTCCAAGCACAACAAACGACAAAAACATAGATAATGGAATGGCTATACCAACAAAAAGAGCATTTCTTGTACCTAAGAAAAAGAACAATACAACTACAACAAAAATAATACTCATTATCATTGAGTTTTCAAGATTATTAAGTTGCTTTCTAATATTATCAGATTGGTCATTAGTTGGTACTATCCTCAAGTCTTTTGGTACTAAGCCATCTTCTCGTGCTTTTTTTATTACTTCGTAAACATTATCTGATGCATATAAAATATTTTCACCACTTTTTTTTATAATTTGCATTGATATTACAGGGGTTTTACCAAGACGTGAAATACTTTTAGGCTCTTCGTAAGTATATTCAACTGTTGCAACGTCACGTAAGTAAACAATATTACCTTTTTCGTGTTTTACAATTGTGTTTCTTATTTGGTCCATATTGGTATATTCGCCAATAATACGCACCGAACGACGTGTACCTTCAAGCTTAATTTGCCCTCCTCCTATAGACATATTTTCTTGTTTTATTGCATTCTCTATGTCATTCATACTTAATGCAAAAGCCTCCATTTTATTAGCATCCACATCTATACGTACTTCTTTATCAGATATACCTTGAATATTTACTTTTGATACTTGCTTTATACCTTTAAATTCTTCCTCTAAGTCATCAGCATATTTTTTTAGTTCATTAATAGAATAATCGCCTGATATATTTATATTTATAAATGGAAATTCTGAAAAATCTATATCATTTACGCTTGGGTCGTCAGGCAAATCATTTGGCAAATCAGCCTTAGCTTTGTCAACAGCATCTTTAACATCTTGCAGTGCATCTTTTATATCAACATCAAAAGTAAATTCAATAGATATTAAAGAAACATCTTGCATTGAAGTTGATTTAAGTTTTTTTATACCTTTTATCCCATCAATTTGTTTTTCGATTGGTCTGGTAACAAGGTTTTCAATATCCGCAGGGTTATTTCCGGGATATACTGTTTGCACCATAACATAAGGAATATTAACTTCAGGAAATAACTCTTTGGGTAAACCTTTATACGACATCATTCCGATAACTGCTATCAAAACAGTTAAAATAAAAACAGATGTCCTATTTTTTAATGATAGTGTTGTTAGTTTAAATTCTCTTATTTTTTCTTTCATAGCTTTTCGCTTATGGTTAATAGCTTTTGAATAACTATTAAGTATTTTATTTATAAACTTATTTTTTTACATCAACAGGGCTACCGTTACTAACAATATTGTAACCTTTTACAACCACCTCATCTCCAAGATGTAGCCCTTTGGTAATTATGGTTTTGTCTTTATATGAGCGACCTGTTTCAACATAAACTTTACTTGCTATTGTTGTACTATCATTTTTAGCAACTACAAAAATAAATTGTTTTTCGAAGTCTTTTTTTATTATTATTGATGGCACAACCAATGCCGAGTCTTTTGTATAATCGTTAACAACAATAGATGCTATCATATTAGGTTTTAACTTGTTGCTGATATTTTTCGACCTTACTTCAATACTAAACGTTCTGTTAGAAGGATTTATAATATTACTTGTTCTGTAAATAGGTTCACGTAATTTTATATTAGGATATGTAGAAAACGAAATATCAACAGAATCACCTTTATTAATTACCGGCAAATATATTTCAGACACATCTCCAATAAATTTTAGTTTATTTAAATTTACTAATGCAATAACTTGCATACCGGGGTTAGCCATTTCGCCTTCTTTCAAATTAATTTTATCAACAATTCCGGCAAATGGAGCTTTTACTTCCGACATTTCTAATTGGGCTTGCAAAGTTTTAAGCTGCTCTTGCACACTTTCGTACTGAGTTTTTGCTTGTAAATACTGAATTTCAGACCCCACTTTTTTATCTATCCAAAGCTCTTTCTGTTTTTTGAAAGTAATTTCGGCTAAATTTAACTGTGCCTGTACACTTTTTATTTGCCCCTCAATTACTGACGAATTTTGCTTAAACAGTATATCGCCTTTATTAACGTGTTGCCCTTCGTTAACATATATCTTTTTTATTTGCCCCGGTGTTTCCGGACTTATAATTGCATATTCAACCGCTTCAACATTTGCCTTTACTTCAAAATAATGATTAAATGTTTGTGGTTGTACTGATAAAACCTCAACGGGTACTTTATTATCTTTTACAATTTCTTTTACATCTTCTTTGCTTCCGCAAGAACTTATAAGTATAACAATATTTAGTAATGCAACTAATTTATTCATTTTATTTTTCTTTAATAGTATCATAGTTTTTATGTTATATTTTTATAATCCGAGTGCTTTAGCAAGTTTATTTTTGGCATCAAGCAAATTAAATATAGCTTGAAAATACGCCTGTTCTGTATTCAAATATTGAAGTTGAGCTTGCGTTAACTCCAAACTTGAAGCCATACCTGCTTTATATTTTGTTTCGTAATCGTTATATATTTTTTCCGATAAATCTTTGTTTTCTTTTTGCAAATGATATGAATCGTTTGCATTTTGAAACTCTAAACGAGCTTTTATAACTTGCATATTTAAACTCTCTGATAATAAATATTTTGAGTTTTGCACTTTATCTAACTCAATTTTTTGTTGCGATACTTTAGCTATTTTTTGTCCACTACCAAATATAGGAACTTTTATACTTAAACCTAGAATATTAGCAGGATACCATTTGCCTCCTGAGAACACCTCATAATCGTTACCCATCATACTTTCCTGATGATTATAAAATGCTGAAATAGTTGGCAAAAAAGTTGTTTTTTCTCTGTCAAGATTTAATTTTTGTAAATGTTCTTGTGTTGAAACAATTTTATAATCGATGTGATTATCAATAGAAAACGGCGTTTGCAAAACCTCATCAGTATTAACTCCCGATAAAATACCCTCAAGATTATCAGATAATTGAATATCTTTATCAAGAGAAATATTCATCTGAAATTTTAACAAATTTTTTATTATATCTATTTGTCTTTCGGCAGATTTTAAAGCATTCTGCAATGTGGTTAAATTTATTTTTAATTGTGACGCATCTGTTTCTTGAGCAAGCCCACTTTCAAACATTGCTTTAGTATCGCCATAAATAGATTCCGTGCTTTCAATATTTTTTTCAATAATTTGCTTTCGTTCTTTTGCAATTAGTATAAGTTCATAGGTATTTGCAATTTGCTCTTTTAAATCTTGTTCTGTTTTCTCTAATTGATTTGTAGATAACTCTTTATATATTTTTGATGCTTTTAACCCTACAATATACTCACCGCTAAAAATTAATTGAGTAGCAGTTAAATTAAATTTAGTACTATAATCTGTACCAAATTTCATTTCCATATACTCATCATCAGGTGCATTTGGATTAAATATTTTTGCGGGCATTAATGTTACAGGCAAATCCATATTATAGTTTGATGAAACATCGGCATTAACTTGTGGTAAACCTATTGATGTTGTTTCCCAAATTTTCTTTTTAGATTTTAAAACATCTAACCTCGCATTTACAACCTGTTTATTGTTTTGTAACGCATAGTCTTGTGCTTCTGTTAAGGTAAATACTGTTTTAGATGTATCTACCTGTGCATAACTGCCAATCCATATTATAGTTGTTATTAGTAGTGCAAACTTTTTCATAGTATTTAGTTTATATCGGCAAGTTTTTTATTAAATTCCTCTATTCCTTTTGGAGTTGATATTGCCATAAAATGATGAGTAAATAATGCTTTAAATATCTCAACAATTGTATAATCGGTATCTTCAAAAATATCCGATTGCAAAAGTCCCTCAATTTTAAGCAAATGTAATCGTGCAATTATATCAATGTTAAAATCTTTTCTAAAAGAGCCCTCTTTTCTTCCCTGCTCCATATTCATTACCATTTTTTGATAAATATGCTCACGTCTGCGTTTAATATTTTTTGCGTACAAATCGGGATAATATTTTTGCAAATCATATTCCATTGATAGGTTAAATTCTTTAAAAAAATCGATTGCACTTTTATATACTATAAAAAGTATATCTACAGCATTAAGGTTAGTAAAATCTACATTATGCGGGGCATGACTATCTTTGCTATATTCAGAATCTATAACATACTTCACTAACTCGTGCTTGTCCTTTACACTTTCGTACAATGTTTTTTTAGAAATACCACATTCACGCGCTATATCGTCCATTGACACAGATTTTATTCCGTATTTCTGAAACAGTTTGCATGATTTATCAACAATAGCTTTTAGTTTCTTATCCATAAATAAAAAATTACGTATGCAAACTTATAAAACTTTTTTTAATTAAAAAACTTAAAACGTGTTAAAAGTTTCCTGAGTTTTTTAGTTTAATGTGATAAAATTTATAAATAATTGTTTATCAATAGACTTAAGTTATCAATTTCAATTGGTTTTGTAATAAAATCGATACAACCTGCATCAATACTATCTAATTTTTCATCGGACATAGCAAAAGCAGTTTGAGCAACTATTCTAGCATTTTTATTAATCTTCAATATCTCTCTTGTTGCCTGATAACCATCAAGTTTAGGCATTTGTATATCCATTAATACTAAATCAATATTATTTTGATTTTGAATGTATAAATCAATAACTTCTTCTCCGTCTTTAGCTCTAATAATATTTATTTTAAATTCTTTTAGCATTTCGCTTAAAACAATATAATTAAACTCGTCATCTTCGGCAATTAGTATTGTTTTATTCGACAAATTAATATTTTTACTAATCGCATCAGTATTTTCTTCAATAATTATATTCTCGCTAATAGCAACAGTATCGGGCAATAAAATTTTAAATTCTGTACCAACACCAAGTGTGCTTTCTACTGAAATTTTACCATTCAATAAATCTATTATACTTTTAACAATAGCTAAGCCTAATCCTGTACCTTTTTGTTTGTTCTCAGCATTACGAATTCTAACAAACCTAGTAAAAACTAAATTAAGTTTGTCATCAGGAATACCTATACCGGTGTCTTTCACAAAAATATTAACATCGGTTCCTTTAACATTAAAGCCAAACTTGATACTACCTTTTTCGGTAAATTTTAGAGCATTTGAAATTAAATTTATTAAAATTTGTTTTAGTCTTAATTCATCGGATTTAATATGAATAATTTGCTTTGGTACACCCAAAACCAACTCCAGGTTTTTATTTGAGCCTTTTAGCTGTGAATTGTATAATATTTGCAATTCGTTAAACAAATCATTCAGCACAAACTCTTTTTTATTTATGTTTAATTGATTTGCTTCTATTTTTGAAATATCGATAATATCGTTTATAAGATTTAATAAGAGTTTACTATTTATGTCTATATAACTGCTAAATTTCTTTTTTTCTTGAATAGCAAGACTATCTTTTGTTACAAGTTTTGAAAAACCAATAATTGCATTAAGTGGGGTACGAATTTCGTGACTCATATTTGATAAAAATGCAGATTTTAACTTATCTGACTCCTCTGCTTTATTTTTGGCATTAATAAGCAATTGCTCTGTTTCTTTAATTTTACTAATATCTCGATTATAAATTAAAGCTCCACTAAAATTATTATTTTTATCGTAAATAGCAGTTACCTTACGCCACACTGTTGTTGTTGAACCATCTGCATTTTGCTGAGTAAGTTCTGACTCTAACAAACCTTCTTGCTTTAATTTAATAAATAACTGTGCAAAAGTTTTTTTATCTGCATTAAAACTTGATGCATGAAGACCAATAATATCAGCCTTAGTACCGCTAACAGACTTTGCAAATTCTCTATTACAATTTGTAATTATTCCGCTTTTATCTATTTCAAATATACCATCAGGAGCTGTTTCAAATAATGTTTTAAAATATTTTTCGTTTTTTATTAATTTGCCCTCTATCTCCTTACGTCTTGTAATATCCTCTTTTATAGCTATATAATTTGTTATAATGCCTTTATCATTTACAATAGGCGAAATAATTACATATTCCCAAAATAATTCTCCCGATTTCTTTTTGTTAAGCATTTCTGCACGCCAACTTTCGCCTGAACTAATAACTTTCCATAATTTTTCATAATATTCTTTTTTATAAGTATCCGATTTTAATACGCTAGGATTTTTTCCTATTGCCTCTTTTTCAGTATAACCGGTTACTTCACAAAACTTAGGATTTACATACTGAATAACACCTTCGCTATCTGTTACAACAATACTTGCCGGCGATGCTTCAATTCCTTTTACTAATACATTTAATCTTTCTTCATTTTTTTTGTACTCTGTAATGTCCATAAAAGAAACCAATACTGCGGGCTTTTTATCAATAAAAAACAAACTTGATTTACTTATTACATTTCTTTGTTCGCCATCAATAGTTTGAAATATATATTTTTTTACCTCAGGTTTTCCTCCTGTCAAAACAAACTTAATATTTTCTTTAGCTTCATCTTGCGAATCTTTATGAACAAAAATAAATGCTGAAAGCCCTATTGCATCATCAATTTTATTTATTTTACCAAACTCTATAGCAGCATCATTAATTAATTTTATCACATCATCTTGAATAATAACAATAGGGATTGGAGAACTTAAAAAAGCAACCTTATAATTCTTATTTTGTGTTAATTCAGAAATATCTATGTTTGCAATATTTGTTTTATAATTGTAATCATCTGTTACATCTTCTACTGTACATACACACGAAACAATTTCGCCATCATAATTTTTTATACCTTTAAACTTACCTATTGCATAAATTTCTTTATATCCTGTTACAGGCTTATAAAAGCCTTTAAAACTACCTCTTCCATGAGTTAAAGCATCTTTTATACCAGCTATAACACCAGAGTTTTTTAAATCATTAAAAATATTTAGCCCTAAAACTTTATCTCTAGTAGAACCAATTATTTCAAGAAATTTATTATTAATTTTCGTTATTTTACCTTCTTTATTGCAATAAAACACACCCAAAGGTAAAATTTCTAATAAATCATCATTATAATCTAACAATTTAGAATTATCCCTTTTATGTTTATTTTTCATACTATACATAATGTTGCTTTATGTAGGCGTGAAATTAATACAAAATTACGACACTTACAATTTAGTTTTTATAAATTTGCAATATGAACAACAGAAAAAAAATACTCGAAAAATATTTCAATCCTAAAGTTGCTTCATTTATACTAAAGCATATAATTGAAAACAATGTACTTTTAAAGTTTACACCAATACGTATAAGTAAACGTGGCGATTACAGACCTCCACAAAACGGGAATCCTCATATTATAACGCTAAACATAGATTATAATAGGCACAGAATGTTAATTACTTGGATACATGAATATGCACATTTATTAAATTGGAATGAAAACAAAAACAGCGTAAAATCACACGGTATTGAATGGAAAGAAAAGTTTAGATTTGTTTTACTCGACGCCATGTCGCTTAATTTATTTCCTCCAGATATTGACAAAGAATTGTATTTTCAGTTTTTAAATAAGGAAACTTTTACAGGACAAGCAAACACAGCTTTAGAAAAAGCACTACATAAATATGACGATATAAAATCATTAATTTTAAATGATTTACCGCAAGGAAGTAAATTCAAACTTAAAAACAATATGATATTTACAAAAGGTAAAAAACTAAGAAAACGATACGAGTGTACAGAACAAAATACACAAAGGAAATATACAGTTCATGGATTTGCCGAGGTTGAACTTATCCCTGAACGATAGGTAACTGTCTTACAAATCCTTCTTCTAACGAAATAATTGTTTCTGTTGATGTTATTTCAATTATCGATTGTATATTCTCAACAATAATTTTTTTAAGATGCTCATTATTATTACAATAAACCTTAGCAAGCAGTGAGTAATTTCCGGTTACATGATGACATTCAACTATTTCCGGTATTTTCATAATTTTATTAAATACTTCTTGATGGGTACGTGTTGATGTTAAATTTACCTGTAAACCAATAAATGCACAAGTGTAATACCCAACATTTTTTGGTGATATATTAAACTGCGAACCTGTAATAACACCAGCATCTTTCATTTTCTGAATACGTTGATGTATTGCCGCTCCTGACACATTACAATCTCTAGCAATTTCCAAAAAAGGCGTTCGTGCATCTTTAACTAAAAACGAAAGAATTTTTTTATCCAAACTATCAATATGAAATTTAGTTGCCATAATTTAGTAATTATATTTACAAATAATCAAAATTTATCATGTAAAAGTAGTAATTTTTCAGAAATACACAATAATAACTTACAAATCGAATAAAATAATTGTGCAATACCTATAATATGATTAAATTTGAAACACTAAAAGAAATACAAACTTAAATATAATACTATGAAATTCGATCCTGCTTCAAGCGTACAAGACACATTACATCTTGACCCTGCAACAATGGGTGTAAACCACCCAATATCTGATTCTGCAACTTTTGCTTTTGATACCGGCGATGATATGTTAGCATGTTTTCATGGCGAGAAACAAGCATTTTTATATGCTCGTCATTGGAACCCTACAAATTTAGAACTTTGCAAATCGCTAGCAGCAATGGAAGGCACTGAAGCGGCTTGGGTATCAGGTTCCGGAATGGGAGCTATTACCTCAACTCTATTACAATTATTGAAATCTGGCGACCATATTATAACAAGTGTTACAACTTATGGCGGAACATATGCTTTTCTAAAAAATTGGGTAACAAAATACGGTATAGAAGTTAGCTTTGTTAATATTAGCGATTTAGACGCTGTAAAAGCTGCTGTAAAACCAAACACTAAGGTTATTTATACAGAAACAATGACAAACCCAATGCTTCAAATTTCTAATATTCCTGAATTATCTAAAATAGCTAAAGCTGCAGGAGCTCAACTAGTTGTTGATAACACTTTTACTCCAATGATATTTTCACCTATTAAACTAGGAGCTGATATTGTTGTTTATAGTATGACTAAATTTATTAATGGACAAAACGATACAACTGCAGGTGCTATTTGCGGTTCTCAAGACTTCATTAATTCACTTATAGACCTTAACGATGGTACAGCAATGCTTTTAGGACCTGTTTTAGACCCAATGAGAGCATCTAGTATTCATAAAAACTTATTTACCCTTCATATACGAATGAAGCAACATAGCAAGAATGCTCATTATTTAGCAGAAAGATTTACAGAAAATAATATCCCTGTAAACTACCCTGGTTTAGAAACAAATAAACAACACCAGTTAATGAAAAGCCAAATGAATGAAGAATATGGATTTGGCGGAATGATTGCAATTGACCTTAAAACTGTTGAAAATGCAAACAAATTTATGCATATAATGCAAGAACGTGGAGTTGGTTATCTTGCTGTAAGCTTAGGATATTTTAAAACATTATTCAGCAACTCAGGCAAAAGTACCTCATCTGAAGTTCCTGAAGATGTACAACACGAAATGGGTATGTCTGAAGGTTTAGTTCGCTACTCGGTTGGTTTAGACAACGATATTGAACGCACTTGGAATATTATTAAAGAATGTTTAACCGAAATTGGATTTATCTAATATCTGCAAAACAAAATATAGCTTAAGTAAAAATGCCATTTCATATGAAGTGGCATTTTTATTAATTATATGATCTTTTTTTGGAGGAATCAACCTATTAGTCATGCATCTTTCTTCTACTTAACCCGCTTTATTCATGCGTTTTTCTTTTTCTGATACGAGGCGACGAACCATGCCACTGTATATGAATACTACAAATGGTTTGCAACGAAGTATCAGAAAAAGAAAAATGTATATTACTGAACTTTCGCACCCAATATAATAAGTATATACAATAGTTTTAAAATTTATCA
>CAMZKE010000071.1 GCA_947311115.1 uncultured Bacteroidales bacterium
TAAATTTAATCTATTTGCTTTATTATTTGTTTTCCACCTGTAGTAAAAGACTGATTATTACAATTAAAAAGTTGTTTTATTATTTGCTTGGCAGAGTCTTTTGTGAAAACAGACTGTATGCTTAATATTGATTTTGCTAACGAATTTGCAATAATATCATAAATTTCAGTTTTAATATCTGTTTTGTTATTGCTGTATATTTCAATTAATTCCTCTAAAAATTGTTTGTAATTTCCGTTCTCAAATTCGCTTGGCACTCCATTTAGCGAAATTGTATTAGGTTTACATTCTGTTATATCAAAACCAATGGCACTAAGCTCGTCATAAATTTCATTTAAAAGCAAATAGTCTTTATTTGTAAATTCAATTTCCTCAATGTAAAGTAATTTTTGTGTTACGCCTTTGTTATTTTTTATTTTATCGATGAAAATATCGTAGTTTATTCTATGTAATGCTCTTTGTAAATTAATTAAAAGCAACTGTTCGTTATAAGCAAAAACTGCATTAATTTTCTTATATATTAGCACATCAAAGTCAGTATCAATATTATTGAAAATTTGAGAGTTTTCCTCTTTTTTAGTTATCTCAACTTCTGATGTTTCACTTTCCGATGTTTCAAAAAGTTTTTCCCAATTATCGGTATTTGGTTTATCAAAATATGTTTTCGAACTTTTTGTACCTGATGAACTTGATATTGAACTCTTAAACGGGTTATAGTTGGGGTCGAGTTTTGGCTCAGGTGGTTTTACAAAAATATTATCGGTTTTAGGCGGGATAATAAAATCTGTTTCTACATCAAAATCTATTGAAGGAACTATATTGAATTTACCAAGAGCTTCTTTTACAGTAACATGTAAAAGTTGATATACAAACTTCTCCTCTTCAAATTTTATCTCAGTTTTTGTTGGGTGAATATTTATATCTATTGATGCGGGGTTTACTTCAAAATAAACAAAAAATGAAGGAAATGTATCAGGGGGTAAAATATTTTTATAAGCATTGTTTACAGCATGATAAAAATATGGATGTTTCATATACCTGCCGTTTACAAAGAAGTATTGTTCGCCTCTTGTTTTTTTAGCCTTTTCGGGTTTGCCAACAAAACCGCTAATTTTAACTATATCAGTTTCATTACTAATAGAAATTAAATTCTGATTAATATTTTTACCAAAAATTGATACTATTCTTTGTCTGTGATTAGCTTTCTGTAAATTGTAAATTTCAATATTATTATGAACTAGTTTAAATGCAACTTCGGGCTGAGTAAGAGCTATTCGCTGCACTTCCTCAAGTATATGGCGAAACTCGGTATTATCAGCTTTTAGAAACTTGCGTCTTGCCGGAACATTAAAAAACAAATTCTTTATTTGAAAGTTACTTCCTGTTGGGCAATTAACCGGCTCTTGTAATGTTACTTTTGAGTCAGAAATTTGAATATTAATTCCTAATTCGTCCTCCTCTCGTTTCGTCTTTAAATCGACCTGAGCTACCGATGCAATTGAAGCAAGAGCTTCGCCTCTAAAACCCATTGTATTTATTTTAAATAGGTCGTTAGTTTCTCTAATTTTTGAAGTAGCATGCCGTTCAAAAGCAAGACGAGCATCTGTTTCGCTCATTCCTACACCATTGTCTTTAACTTGCACAAGAGTTTTACCGGCATCTTTAATATTAATAATTATTTCGGTAGCTTTTGCATCAATAGCATTTTCAACAAGTTCTTTTATTATTGATGCCGGACGTTGAATAACTTCGCCTGCTGCAATTTGATTTGCAATAGAATCGGGTAATAATTTTATTATATCGCTCATCTAAAAAATATAATATACAACTCCAAAAATATAGTACAGTGCAACAAGTAAAAGAATAAGTGTTGTAAAAACAATTATTCTTCTAATAAACGATTGTTTAGCATCAGCTCTGCGTTGATTGAAATAATAATTAATTTTTTTTTCATGTTTGTGAAGCTTTTGAGGTACTCCAAGTTCAGCTTTTCTTACTACATTTTCTAGTTCTTCTTTTTGAGGGTCGTAATACCGAGGAACGTAATTAAATGTTCTATGCTTCGGAAGTTTTATAAAACCGGATATTCTCATAATTATTATTATTTCAATGCAAATTTAATAAATTGAATGGGTAATATAATGGCTTTTTACATTTTTTTACAACATTAATATATAAATTATTGACATGTAAATATAAAAAGTCATGGTGTGTCTTCGAGACGCACCGTAACTAAAGGCACTTATCATTTTACACTTAGTAAAAAACGGCGAAGCCCTGTACAAAGTAAATATAATAATTTTTTAGATTATAAATTTTACTAAGATAAAAAAATATAACTTTGTATTACTTTTTTAGTATAGTTTATATTCTTATTTAAACTTACCCAATAAAAAATAGGTTTCTTAACAACAGTAATATGTTTATACTTAATTTTGGAATAATATTAATAACTGGATACTTATTATCGGTAGCGTCAGAAAAAATTGGATTCCCTAAAATAGTTGGTTATTTAATAGCCGGATTATTATTAAATCCAAATACACTTAGTATTATTCCTAAGAATTTTTTAGAAATTACCAATACAGTAACTAGCTTTTGTTTGGCATTTATAACTTTTGAGATAGGAAGTAGTTTCTCTATAAAAGAGCTTAAAAAAACGGGCCGTAAATTATTTTCTTTAGCATTTTCTGAAGCATTTGGAGCATTTATTTTAATTTTTATTGCGTTCCTTTTTATAAGTTTATACTTATTACCTTTATCAGCTCTTGGAATATCTACCGCTGTGGCTTTTAGCCTTATAACTGCATCGCTTGGTGCACCTACCGACCCAACTGCAACACTGGCTGTAATTCATGAATACAAAGCTAAAGGTCCGGTAAGTACAACTATTTTAGGTGCAGCAGCTTTTGATGATATTATTACTTTAATATTGTTTAGTTTTTCAATATCAATATCACAATCAATATTAGGAACAGAAGAATTATCTATTTTTCATATATTTTACACCATATTTTATAAAATTATAGGAGCTGTATTAACAGGTTTAATTATTGGTTTTTTACTAAATAAAGCAACAAGTATTCTTAAAATCACAAATAATAAATCGTTACTTGTTATTTTTCTTGCAGCATTGAGTCTTACGTATGGACTTGCAACACTTTTAGGTTTTGATGAGCTGTTTTCAACTTTAACTCTGGGATTTATAATAAGGAACTATAATAAAGTAGATGAGAAAATAATTGACATAACTGAAAATGGGATTGAAGAATTAATTTTCTTATTGTTTTTTGTATTTAGCGCAATGAATTTTAATACTAATTCAATTACAGGTATAATTATTTTATTAATAATAGTATTTATCCTTATAAGATTAGCAGGCAAATTTTTAGGAATGAAAATAGGAGCAAATTTGTTAAAAATGTCTCCAAATGTGAAAAAATATGCATTTGCGGGCTTAATTCCACAAGGTGGAATTGTATTAGGCTTGTCACTATTAATAAGTCAACAAGCTATTTATAAGGATTTCTCAAATTTACTAATTGGTATTATAATGGGGGCAACAATTATTCATGAATTTACAGGTCCTTTTATTAGTAAATATGTTTTGAAAAAGACAAAAGAAATTGATATAAAAAAGAAAAGTTAAAAAAAGCCGACTATAAAAGTCGGCTTAAAACAATTCGGTAATTGTTTACTATTCTTTAATTTCTTCAAAAGAAATACATTCTACATTATAAAACGAAAGGTGGTCTTTTCCACTTTCTTTAATTTGCTTACGCATATCATCTACTTGCATAAGTTTCATTTCTTTTTCTTCGTCAGCCGAAGCATTATCGCCTTCGCTACCATGATTATGCTTTACAGCTTCTTTTTCGCCACCTTCTTCGCCGGCAAGAATTTCTGCTTCCCAATTAGCAAGATAAACAGAATCGATACGTGTTTCTTTAACTACACCTATAACTTTGTATTTAATGCCTTCCATTTCAGCATTAAATTTACCACTTTCGTCGGTTGCAATAATTACAACTCTGTTTTCAGGATTATCACCAACAATGTGCATTTTTCCACCACCATGTTTACATGTGTGTACACAAGTTCCTTCAAGTGTAATTTCTTTGTCAACAAAGTTTCCGGCTTCATCTTCAAATTTATTAATATCTACAATATTTTCCGGTACAACTTCTTCTGCTACAGCAGCACTATCTGTTGTGTTTTCGTCGGTTGCATTTCCTGCATTATTACCGCAACTTGCTATTAAAAAAGCAAAACCTGTAATTACTAAAATTCTTTTTATCATTTTATACAATTTATTTTTTGCATAGATAATTATTAAATTTATTTATCACAATGATTATAATCATTAATTATTAACAAGTTTTTAAAAAAACAAAGTCGAACATAAATATTCAACTTTAAAAAATTATTCAACAATAAGTTTTTTTGTAACACTATAATCCTTAGTAATTATTTTTATAAAATATAAACCATTATCATAATCTGATATATTAATGTTAGTAATTCTATTATTTACAATAATTTCCTTTGTTAATTGTCCGTTAAAATTTAAAATCTTTAATTCTTTAATATTATTATCACTATTTATAGTAATATTGTTTGTTGTCAATAAAATAAAAATGTTTTATATTTATATTGTAATGATGAAAAAGCAAAATATAGGGTTGATTTTAGGAATATTATTATTTGTAATAATACTTACTTTTGGTAATTCGGTAACCGCTAATCATAAAATAACGTTAACATTAGCGATAACTGTATTAATGGCTGTTTGGTGGATTACCGAAGCAATTCCGCTAGCCGTTACATCTTTACTACCCTTGGTACTTTTCCCTTTTTTTGGTATTTCTAACGGAAAGGACGTTTCTACATCGTACGTAAACGATGTTATATTCTTGTTTATGGGAGGTTTTATGATTGCACTTACAATGCAGAAATGGAATTTACATCGTAGAATTGCTCTTAAAATTATGATGTTTACCGGTGTTAGTCCGGGTAAAGTTATTGCAGGTTTTATGCTTGCTACAGCATTTTTATCTATGTGGATTTCTAATACTGCAACAGCTATGATGATGCTACCAATAGCAATTTCAATTTTAAATGAATTTGAAAAGATTTTCACTAAAAAAGATTTTAAAAAATACTCAATAGCTTTATTGCTTTCAATAGCTTATAGTGCATCAATTGGCGGAATAGCAACACTTGTAGGTACTCCACCAAATTTGGTATTTACTAAAATTATGAATATATCGTTTCCCAATGCGCCTGAAATTAGTTTTGGTCAATGGATGTTTTTTGCATTACCATTAAGTGTTTTTATGCTTATAAGTTTATGGGTATTAATGTATTTTTTACTTTTTAGAAGAATTAAATCTCAAAAAACTTTCTCTACAAATATATTTTCAACTCAGTATTTACAATTAGGTAAGTTCTCTTACGAAGAAAGAATTGTAAGTATAGGTTTTGTGTTATTTGCATTGTTATTGCTATTTAGGGTTGATATAAAAATGTTTAATTTTACTATTCCGGGTTGGTCAAATATATTATCAAACCCCAAATATATTAACGACGGAACTATTGCTATTGCAATAAGTATTTTGTTTTTTATTATTCCTGCAAAAGAAAAAAATATTAATATATTAGATTGGAAAACAGCAAACAAATTACCTTGGCAAATAATTATTTTATTTGGTGGCGGTTTTGCTTTAGCAAAAGGTTTTGTTAGTTCCGGCTTATCGTTATGGATAGGCGAATTAATAGAAAACTCGGTATTTGAAAACCCATTTTTTAATATATTGCTTATTACAAGTGTAATGATTTTTTTAACCGAAGTAACATCAAACACAGCAACTACGCAAATATTATTACCA
>CAMZKE010000072.1 GCA_947311115.1 uncultured Bacteroidales bacterium
CTTTTACATTTCCACCATAATCCGGGAAGGGATGGTATACCTCACCATTAAATTCATAGGCTTTTTGACTACGCGTAAAGTTAGCTATTTTTTGCTACTTTTTCTAAAGTCTTGTAATCCGGGTTAACTTCATTTTTATTAAATTACAAGAATAATGTGGGTTAATAGTTTATTATTTTATACGTCTCAAGGTACGGGTAATTAAACCCAAACAGATTAAATATCGACTAAATTATATTTTATTGCAAAAGCAACTAATTTAGCGGTATTACCCGAGTTTGTTTTGTCCATTATATTTGCCCTGTGCCTATCAATTGTACGTTTACTTAAAAATAGTTGCTCGGCTATTTCGCTGTTTGTTAAGCCAGAACAAATAAGTTTTAGAACTTCAATTTCTCGTTTTGTTATACCTATTTTTTTAAGTAATTGCTTGTCTTGTTCTTCTGTTTCGTTTGCGTTTCTGCCATATAATGCACCTTCAACAATAGCTTTATCTTTTTCGGTAAGATAACTTAATACCGATTTTATTTTATCGTGATTAATATTAGCAGATGCGTTTTTGTTTTTGGTATTTACTTCAACAACGCCTCCAATTATTCCATTTTTGCCATTTGTTTCAATATGTTTTGCAAAAAACTCTATTAATATCGGCTTTTTATTTTTGTTGAAAATTTGAATTTCTGTATAAATATTTTGAATATGTCCTAAATAACAATTATTAAATTCTTTTTTAAATTTTTCTTTATCAGTAATAATTATATCGAAAACATCTATATTATTAATTTCCTCGACATTATAACCTATTATTTTTTGAAGTTTTTCGTTAAAAAACACGAAGTTATTATTTAAATAAACATACATTCCTATTATAGGATTATCGGCAAAACTTGTAAATTTATCGTTTGCATTTTTGTATGCTCTTTCAACTTTTTCTATTCTCTTTTTTATTGTTGCTGTTAGCTCTTCAATTGTAAATGGTTTTGTTAAATAGTCGTCAACACCAAGGCTTAGGCCAAACCTAAAATCTTGTGGCGTTGCTTTTGCTGTTAAAAACACAACCGGTATTGAGGCTGTGTCAGGTATTTTTTCGAGTGTGCGAAACACATCGTAACCATTCATAATTGGCATTTCAATATCGCACAAAATTAAATTTGGCAAATACTGTATTGCTTTTTGAATTCCTTCAGCTCCATCTTTTGCTGTATATACCTTATATCCTTCTAATGATAAATATTCGCTTACCTCGTCGAGCAAGGCTGTAAAATCGTCGATTACCAGTATTTTTTTCTTCATAGCTATAGTTGTTTTTAGTTTTTAGTTTCTTGTTTATTTGGTAAAATTACTTCAATACTTGTTCCTTCGTTTATTTTTGAGTGTACGTTAATTTTTCCTTTATGTTTTTTTACGGCTTCTTTTACTATACTTAAACCTAAGCCTGTTCCTTGTATATTATCGGCATTTACACCTCTTACAAATGGTTTAAAAATTTCAGCAGTATCCTTTATTCCTATACCTGTATCGGTTATAGTTATTTTACTGTTTTTGCTAAATACCTCAACTTTTATATACACCTCGCTACTATTAGGCGAAAATTTTATGGCATTGCTGAGTAAATTTACAAAAATATTACGTGCTTGTGCCTTGTCAACATAAATTATTGGATTTTCTACATTCTCCGAATAGATAATATTATGAGTTTTATTTCTTGAAATATAAACTTCTTCAATAATAGGTTTCAAATATTCTCCGGCATTAACTATTTCCGGATTAAAAGCACCTCTTTTTGATTGTATTCTACCCATTATTAATACATCATCGAGTAAAGTTGTCATGTGTTTTACTTGAGTTTCAATGTTTTTTAGTTTTTGTTTTATTTTATCTTTTTCTAATTTTTCGAAATAATTATTAATAAAATTAGCCGAAAAATTTATTGCTGAAAGTGGTGTTCTAAATTCATGCGAAACTACCGAAACAAATTTCGATTTTAATTCACTCAGTTCTTTTTCTTTATGTAGAGCTTCTTTAAGCTCTTTTGTTCTGTCTTCTACCTGTAACTCTAAAAATTTATTGTAATTTGTTATTGTTGTAATATCTTGAGCCACAATAAACACTCCGGTAATTACATTATCTACGTTTAATTTTGCATCAGAACTTATTAATATTGTTTGAATTTCTTGTTTTACCGATTTAAAAGTTATTTCTTTTTCTTTAACGGTTTTACCTTCTAGCCCGTCGTTAATTATTTTTTTTATTAATTTATTTATATCAGAATCAGAATCAACATCAATATCTGTTATTGAACGGCCAATAATTTTACCCGGTAAAATTCCTGTTACTTTTACTGCACTTCTATTCCAACGTACAACTTTTTTATTTGTATCTACTTCTATAAAAATTGCATTTGACCGATTTATTACAGCGTTAAATTCATTATTAATTATTTGTAATTCTTTTTTTGATTGTGTTAATAATTCATTTTGTATTTTTATTTCAATATTTTGTTTTTTAAACATATTATTAACTCTCATCAAATCAGCTCTTGCTTGTTTTTCTTTTTGTTCTATTTCTTTTTGAGTTGTTATATTAGATTTTATTGCAATAAAATTTATTATTTTACCATTATTATTTTTTACAGGCGAAATAACTACTTTCTCCCAATAGTAAGTATTACTTTTTGTTTTATTATAAAATTCGCCTTTCCATACCTTGCCCGATTTTATTGTATCCCATAGCTGTTTATATTCTTGTTTTGTAGTTTTGCCACTTGCTAATATTCTTGGATTTTGCCCTATTGCTTCTTCTTTTGTATAACCTGTTATTTCTGTAAAAGCAGGGTTAACATACTCAATATTTCCTTCTGTGTCGGTTATTACAACAACACTAAGTGTTTGTTCAACAGCGGTAATTAATTTTACAAGCTCTTTTTCTGCTGCTTTTCTTTTAGATATATTGCGTAAAACTGCATATAGCATTTTTTTATTATCAATTGTAATTTGTGTTAAAGATACTTCTACATATATAATATTTCCCTTAAATGATAAGTGTTGCCATTCAAATCTGTTATATCCTTGTTTTAAAGCTTTACTTATTTCTTCAAGTGCTTTTTCTTTTGATAGCATACCATCTTCTTGGTATTTGGGTGATAAATTGAATGGGCTTTTACCTATAATATTTTTTGCAGTATTTGTTTCTAATATTTTTGCAGTTTCAAAATTACAATCAACTATTTTATTATTGTAAAGTAAAAATGTTGCATCTTTCGATTTGTAAAACAAATCTTTATATCTTTTTTCACTTTCTTTTAGTGTTATTTCGTTAAGCTTTTGTTTTGTAATGTCTTGTACGGTACCCATAGTTGTTTCAGGCTCGCTATTTTTATCTAGTTTTGTTGTCCAAATTTCTTTTACATATTTTGTTTTGCCTTTTTTTGTAATTATACGGTACTCGATACTATTTTTTATGGTTTTATTTAAATTGAATACCATCTCAATATCGTCAGGGTGAATTAGTTCGATAAATCTACTATAATTGGGAGTAAAACTTTGAGGTTTTTCATCAATAATTCTAAAAATCTCGTCAGACCAAACAGTAGTATTAGTTTTATGATGTATTTTCCAATAACCAAGTTTTGCAATTTTTTCGGCTTCGGTTAATAGGCTTTCGCTTTCAATTATTTTTTGATGAGCTTGTTTTAACTTGGAAATATCTTTGAAAATTACCATTCTAACAGTTTCCCCTTTATACTCGAAATGTTTACCGGTAGATATAAATGGAATTCTCACGCCATTTTTACCTATTAAAGTTGATTCGAATGTTACTGTTTCATTATTATGAATAACTTTTTGCAATATTTTGTGAATTTGAGAAACATCTTCTTTAGCAATATATTTTGCAAAAGAAGTATTTATAACTTCTTCTGATGTATAACCTGTTAACTTCTCAGCTATGTTATTTACATATTTTACACACCCCTTTTCATCAAGTAAAACAATTAAATCTGTTGCATTTTCAATTATACTCTTAAAAGTTATTTCATTTTTTTGTTTTTCTTTTATTGCTAATTTTCTATCAGTAATATCTCTAAAAATACCTGTTCTTCCAATAATATTTCCTTTATCATCGTACATTGACGATACCTTTAATTCTATAGGAACTCTATTGTTATTTTTATCAAAAATTTCTATTTCATATAAAAGGATAGCTTCTCTTTTTAATCCCTTTTTAAAATTATTTAATATTAATTCTTTATACTCAGGGCAAACTTGCTTTATAAAATGTGTACCTATAAAATCTTTAACTTTAAATTTAGTTATTTCCTCAAAAGCTTTGTTTAAATATGTAAACTTTCCATCTAAATCTATAATAAAAATACAATCGGTAATTGCTTCGGTAATAAGTCTGTGTTTTTGTTCTGAATTTATTAATTTCTGGTTTGTAATTTTTGCGTCTGTTAGATCTCTATAAACAGCAATAATTTCACCTGTTTTAATTTTATAAATATGATTTTCACGCCAAGAAGTAATATCATTAGCTTCATATTTTTTAATTGATAAATTAATTGCAATACCTGTTTTATTTACTTTTTTAATAGCATCAACAATACCAAATTTTTTTGCACCTGTAAAAACGTCAATTAATTTTTTACCTCTAATATCCACAGATTTTACCTTCTCTAATTTTTCGGCAGCTGTATTAAGGTTTTGTATTATTATTTCACCTTTTTCATTTACTTTATATACTGCTAAACAATCTTTTAAATTGTTTACTAATTGACTGTATTTGTATTCGCTTTCTTTAGTTTTTCTATCTAGCTCTTTTTTTTCTGTAACATCGTGTATAACCGAAAACAAAATATCGTTACCGTTATTATTAACTAAACTTGAATATACCTCAACATCTTTAACTGTACCATCAGCTAATTTATGTTTAAAATTAAAATAATTATGTTTTTTATTTTTTGCGTTTTTTATTTCTGCATTAATTTCATTTTCTGATAAAATATTAATATCAGATATTTTTAATTTGGTAATTTCTTCATGCGTATAACCGTAAAATATGCAAGCAGATGGGTTTGCGTCAATTATTTTGAGTGTGATTGTATCGATAAGCAACATTACTGAAAAGCTTTTATTAAAAAGCTCTTTGTAAAGAAAAGAGTTAGTAAGGCTATTGTTAGTAGGTTTCATTAATAGTTTTTTGTTTAGCTCTAAATACGTAGTTTTTTTTATAAAGTTTTAATTATTAGTATAATTATTGAAATAGTTTTTGTGCTTATAAAAATAAGAATTAATTTTTTAAATAAATCAAATATTTCAATATGGTATAATACAATTTTTATAACTACTTTTGGAAGAAATATTTTGTACAGCCTAGTATTGGGCTTTAACTCAGACTAATTAAAACATTTGATTGATAGAATTACCATAGAAAAAATTATTGATACAGCCGATATTGTTGAGGTTATTCGTGATTTTGTAACACTTACAAAAAAAGGAAAAGATTATAAATGTTTGTGTCCTTTTCACGACGATAAAAACCCATCGATGTCTGTTTCTCCCTCGCGAGGTATTTATAAATGTTTTAGTTGCGGAGCAGCAGGAAATACAGTTAAGTTTGTGATGGAGCACGAACGAATGACTTACCCTGAGGCATTAAAATATATAGCAAATAAATATAATATAGAGATAATTGAAAAAGAGGAAACCGAAGAGGAACGAAAGCTAAAAACGGCTCGTGAGAGTATGGAATCGGTTACTCTTTATGCAAAAAACTATTTTCACCAAAAATTATTAGAATCTAAAGAAGGAAAAGCAATAGGGCTTTCTTATTTAATAGAGCGTGGTTTTACCGAAGCAACAATAAAAACTTTTGGACTTGGGTACGCACCCGATGGTTACGAAGTTTTCTCAAAATCTGCTATACATGCAGGATATAAAACAGAATTTTTATTAAGTACAGGGCTTTCAATAAAAGGAAAAAATAATAAATTATTTGATCGTTTTGCAGGTCGTGTTATTTTTCCTATTGAAAGTATTAGTGGTAAAGTTATTGGCTTTGGCGGACGAACCTTAAAAAATGATAAAGCAAAATATTTAAATTCGCCCGAATCGGAATTGTATCATAAAAGCGATGTTTTATATGGGTTAAGTTATGCTAAACGTTCTATATCTAAACAAGATAAATGCTTTTTAGTTGAGGGTTATACCGATGTAATTTCAATGTATCAAGCAGGAATTACAAATGTTGCTGCATCATCGGGTACAGCACTTACCGAGGGGCAAATAAAAAAAATTAAACGGTTTACACGCAATATAACAGTGCTTTACGATGGCGATGAGGCAGGAATAAAAGCATCGATACGCGGTATAGATTTAATTCTTGAACAAGATATGAATGTTAAGGTTTTGCCAATGCCTGAAGGCGAAGACCCTGATTCATTTGCAAAATCGCATTCGGCTACCGAGTTTTTAAATTATATTGAACAGAATGAACAAGATTTTGTAGTTTATAAAGCAAACTTACTTTTAAAATCGGTAAAAAACGACCCAATTAAACGCTCAGGAGTAATTAAAGATGTAGTTTCAACTATTGCAATAATACCAGATAGAATTACTCGTTCGGTTTACATTAAAGAATGTTCTAAATTACTTGAAATACGAGAGGATATACTATATCAAGATGTTCAGTCTAAGATTATTGCAAAAAATAAGTTAACAAAGCATTATCCTGAAAAACCTAAAGAATATCAAGCTAAAAAAACTACAGAATCGAAACAGAGCTATACAGATATTAGCTTTAATACTCTGGAAAAAGAAATGCTTGGTTATATTATTCGTTATGGCGATAAAACGGTTAACCTGAATATATCGGGCAAGCTACAAGAGAAAAATATATTCGCTTATATTATTTCTGAATTAGAAGATGACGATTTAGAATTTAGAAATTCTACTTATAGAGAAGTATATAATTTGGCTAAAAAAATGTATGATGAAAAAGAGTTTATAGACGTAAACTTATTTATAAACTCTGAAAATGTTAAAATATCGGAAACAGTAATAGATATAATTTCTTCACCATTTACTTTAAGCAAAATACATAATATAAATCCTGATAGAGATATTGAAGAAGAAAATTTGCCGGAATCGGTTCCAAAAACAGTTTTAGTTTATAAAATAAAAATTGTTGCAAGTTTAATTAGTGATAAAATGAATGAATTGAAAAATGCAGAATCAGAATCAGATAACGAAAAAATTGATACACTTATTAAAGAAATTCAGCTATTATTTAAAACTAAAGAATTACTTGCAAATATTTTAGGGCGGGTAGTTTTTTAAAAAATATTAAAATTTAAAAAGCTATTTTTAAATTAGTTACAAGTTTCAAACAAAGTAAAATTTGCTCTGATGGTTTAGTCTCACTATCAATAGGATTAGAATATTCTATTATATTTTAAACTTTTGTAAGGTATTTCAAAAATTTACGACAAAGCTAGGGTCACATTAAATTTATGGGTATTAAGCAAAAAGTTTAGTCAGTCTAAATAGGAAAAAGTCGATATTTTTCACACCTCTAAGATTAGCTCTAA